>NZ_JAFUHT010000040.1 GCF_017468685.1 Methanobrevibacter sp. | reverse complement strand
GAGATAAACAAGTTTTTCACTACTTGTAGTGGTTGTAACGGTAATATACTCTCCATTGCTACTGAATGTAGTGCTTGATGGAATAGTGAAAGCATCAGTATTAATCCCATAGAAGAAACAATCTTCAATAGCGTATATTTCGGAAAATAACATGCATTCCGCTTTTATATTTAAATCACCTGCACCCTTTCCCAAGTAATATACGAAAGCCTCACCAGCACTATCCGTGACTGCTGTGCCAAGGTCTTCACCATCAACCACCTCAAAAGATACAGTTTCTCCTTCACATGGATTACCGTTTCCATCAAGGACTGTGGCGGTTATTGTGGCGGTTTCATCTTTCATCATTATTGGCTTATCAGTAGACAATGTAATACTTGCTGGAGTAACTGGACTACTTACAACTATACTACCAGTGGATGATGTTACACTACTATGTGTACTGTCTCCTTCATACACTGCATAATAAGTATAGGTTCCTCCATTGTTTTTAGTGATTGATTTACTAAAATTACCTCCAGTGACTGTTAATGTGTCAATCAAGGTGTTGCCTTCATATAATTTCACTGAACCAGTTGTTGGATTGGCGAGTGTTCCGCTGACAGTATATGCGGTGCCTACGGTTCCAGTTACAGGCACGGATAGTGTGATTGTTGGAGTAATCTTAGTTACTGTAACACTTACACCAGATGATGTGACACTAGCATATGTGCTGTCACCTTCGTAGACTGCGGTGAATGTATGTGAACCTACACTAAGACCTGAAACGGATTTGCTAAATGCTCCACCACTTCCTGTAGTGACCGTGTCTACAAGTGTTGCTCCGTCATAGATTTTAACGGATACCCCACTGCCTACGGATAGTGTACCTGATAATGTTACACTATTACCATATACTATGCTGGCGCTGCTTGCGGATAAACTAATGGTTGGTGTGATTTTACCAACATCCACAGTCACATTACTGGATTGGACATTATTATAAGTTGAATCTCCATCGTAGACGGCCTTATATGTGTGACTTGCTACTGGTGCATTTGTGAATGATTTAGTGAATGTTCCATCGTTACCTGTGGTTACTGTGTCTATGAGTGTTGCTCCGTCATAGATTTTTATTGATGCACTGCCAACTCCACTACTGTTATATAATAATGCACCGCTTAAGGTATATGATCCGCCTGCTGATACTGATGCACTACTGGTAGCGAGACTAATTGTTGGTGTGCGTTTAACGATACTGACACTTACATCTGAAGAAGTTACACTAGTATAAGTATTGTCCCCTTCATATACGGCTTTATATGTTTTACTTGCTACTGCAGAGGCACTAATTGATTTACTGAATGCTCCACTTGCATTAGTGCTGACTGTGTCAAGTAAACTGTCTCCATCATAAATCTTTACACTTGCTGAACCGATATTAGTATTACCAGATTTCAAAGTACCGGATAAACTGATGGTTTCGCCGAGGTCATAACTGGCCTTACTAGCAGCAAATGTGATTGTGGCTGTTTTCTTATTAACAGTTATAGTTTCAATTGCATTATTACTGTAATAATCTTCATCGCCTTCAAATACTGCTTTGATACTTACTTCTCCACTAATATTAGCGGTTATACTCTTACTGAAGCTACCATTATTGCCTTGTGTTGTCACAGTATCCACCAATGTATTATTCACATAGATTTTTATACTTTTACCTGTTAGTCCTGTTTCTTCATCATCAGTTAATGATCCAGTTACTTCAATTGTTTCACCAATGGTATATGTGGATTTATTAGTTGATAATGTGAGTATTGTACTTGTCTTAGCTTCTCCTTCACTAATCACTACATATAATGGGTTAGTGGTTAGGTTATTGTTTATCCAGTTGCTGTTTTCGACTAGTACAGTATTATCGTCATGTTTTAATGTTACATCCTGAATATTCAATGATTGATTCTGATAAACCTTGAAGAATTTTAATCCTGTTGTATTACTGATTATTGGATCACCACAACCCAATACTGTACAAGTGTATGGTACATTATGTATATGGTCTGTTGTATGTGTACCTCCAGTTAATACAATCAAGTTCTCTTCACCATTACACATACTTAATGCTTTATCGAGTGTTGCGAATGGATTATCAGATTTACCAGTATTATTATCATTTCCTGAGGTGGAGACATACCAGTCACCAGTATTACAACCACGAACATTCACTATGATTTCCTCAGTAGCGAATAAGGTTTCACCATAATAAGCATTAAAAAGGAAAACATTAGGTGCATCATCAGCAATCACTTCACTGCTGACAATATACTGCTCACCAGTATAATGCTCTTCCAGGACAGTATCCTCCTCATCACCTTGTAATGATATTGTTACATTATAATCCCCAGTTAAAGGTTCTGCTAGACTATTCAAATATTTGAAATTAAACTTCACATTCTGATTCTTAACTGGTAATAAAGTATTAGCGGAAACAAAAAAGAATCGGCCTAAATCTGCTTGTAAATCACATAATGTATCCTTATGCTCCCATGGTTGAGGAGTCCAATCACCAACCAATCCAGTTTCCTCATCAAAAGGATGCATTCTTTCATCAAACATTTTAAGAAGATATTCTTCTCTGTTTACCATATCTGCAAAGATGCCGTATAGTTTCCATATTTCCAATACTGGTAATGATGTGTCATGTAATCTTAGAGTATACTCTAATATGCGGTTCATGTAATGATAATCATCTTCAGTTAACCTGTCATTGTATGGTGGTTCTGTATTGGCATAGTCTTCTGTTGGGATGTATATTTTTCTTGGTATGCCGTTTAATGCTCCGATTTCATCTAAGCTAGTGTCATGGTCATAAATGTCACCTGTTAGTTCATCGTTTTCGGGAAATCCTTTTTTGATTATGATTTCATCATATGATTCTGCGATTATGTGAAAGGTGTCTTCGGGCATGATAGGAATTTCAATTTCACTATCATCTCCTTGATTTTCCTCCTCATTATCTTCACTATTATCATCCACAATCGTATTATCTTCACTGCTATCATAAGAATAAATAAAAGAACTGACATTATCCTCTTCCAAGTATTCTTCCATATAGAGCAGAGTATCATTTTTATAACATTTCACACTTTTCAACTGAGGATAATTCACAACAAAATTAATAACATAATCATAAGGCACACTCTGCTCCTTCCAAATACAACAACGCTTCCTTAACCTAAAACTATCAGAAACATCACTAATACTTTGAAAAATCCCCTTAAAAACATTATTAGTAACACTCTGAGATTTAAAGAAATTACTTGTCTCCGACTTATCAAAAAAATGAGGAAACATCTTAATTAAACTTTGCATACTATTTTTCATATTAGATCATCTCAATTGTAATATCATTACTAACCCCAAGTTCCTCATCAAGAATAGTTATATAATTCAATGGATAATTGAAAGTGATATTTTTTAATTCTGGAATCTCATCATCTAAAAACACAGCCAATTTATGTGGAATAAAATCCTCACCAAGTAATAATCCTGGATAATAAGTATCATCAGTAGTATATCCACCATCAATAAACACTTTAATACTTGATATGATTCTTGCTTTAATTTTCTCTTTCTCTACATCACTATAAGGATTTAACTGGTCAATATCAACATTAACCACCGCATAAATATCAATAAGTTTCCTTACTGGTGCAAACATTGTAATATCTTCTTTCATTTGAGCAACTTTACCCTGCAAATCATTATAAGCACGCAGTAATTGTTCCGGAGTACCCGGGTCCAATATTACTTTTATTGTCCCAGTACCATTCCAACAAGGAACAATCTTATACGAATCAATACCGTCAAAAGATGCAAAATATTCCTCATAAGCCTCAGCAGAACCCTTCAAGTTAATTTCTTTCCAATGCATTAACAGATACCTGTATTCATCATCAGTATACTCTTCAGTACCACCAGTACTTGCATTATCATTATTACATGACAAATTAACTTCCAATTCAGTTTCAATATTAACCAAAGTATTTTCAACAATCTTACTAGCCACACCAGCTTCAACAGCCATGCATGAAACAGTAGTACTGGTTTCACCTGCAGGAATAAAAATATTCTCCAACGTACGATATTCAATACCAGTATCAGTTGACAAAAACACTTCAGGACTAATATTAACATCCTCATCAAGAGCAACATCCAAAGTAAAAGTAACATCAACATAAGCATAAGTAGCTTCAGGCCTAGGAATACCTACCACATCACCAATATTCTCATCCAAATCATCATTCTCTGCATACTCAACTTTTGCAGATTCATAAACTGGAGTTATCGCTTCTTGATAAATTCGTTCACCAAATAATGCAAGAACAGACTTATCCATCACATAATAATTACTAATATCTTCCTGATTCTCAATATAAGAAGGAAACTCTTCAGCATGACTTATCAATCCTTTTTCAAGACTGTCCTGCAACACTTTTTCAAAAAGCTCAGCATAATCTTTTTCAACATAATTCATAAAACAACACTACCTTTAATTATCTCATCATTAACACTTGTAATATCAAATTCAACTTTAAACTTGTAAACATCAGTTTGAAGAATATTCACCGAATTAACAGATTTAACTCTTCTAATATTGTTTAAAGTATCAGCAATATAAGTTTCAAGTTTAAAAAAGAACATTTTGTTCTGATTATCTTTTATTAATTCATGAACATGACAACCAAAACCTTGATAAGTTGGATTGTTATTTAATTCATCATATCTTGTCATTATTGCAATTATACACGCATTCAACAATGATTTATGACCTGTAACATTAACATAATCTCCATTTTCCATATGTATATCAAAGGCCCCATATTCATCACTAATTAATTCAACATCTTCATTCAAAGTTTTATTAAATTTATAATCAATGTTGGATGTATCTACGGGTAGTGTCATTTTTATTCATCTCCTAAAGCTTCTGCAATGGCTTTGCTTATTAATTCATCAACTTCTTCTTTTGTGTACACTTCCGTTTTATTGTAAACTTCTTGTTTAGTGTAAACATTAGTTGAATCTGCATAATCCACTTCTTCCATGTTTTTATCCATATCTCCCACGTTTGTTGTGGCTGTGTTAGGTAATCTGAGGTCTAATCCATCTGCACCGAATTTAATCCAGAACTGATTTGTTCCACCAATACTAACAATCTTGAAGTTGCCCGGTGCTGCAGGATTTAATTCAACCAATTCTTCATTTTGATAAAATCCAAGTAACAGAAATTCTTCACTATCATTATCATGAATGTTAATGATAAGACAGTTTAAGGAACATCTTGGAATTATGCATGGTTCATGTAAATCATCACAATATTCAATTGAATCTGCGCTTGGTGTGTATAAGTCTATTAATTCTCCACCAAAACGATGCAATATTTTACATAATACTGTTTCATCAGTATTGTCTAGTTCCACTAATGCTTTGTCAAGATAATGGTAGAATTTTAGGACTCGTCCTGTTCTGATTTTTTCTTCATCAACTGTTGTTTCTATTTGATGAGTGATTTGTGGTAATGCTCTGTTAGTTACTGCATTGTCTAATGCTTGTTTTAATCTGCCTTTGGTGGGTGTTATATCATTTGTGTTCATTTGTCATCACTACTCTTTGATTTAGTTTTAGATTTAGACTTATATTTTTATTTGGATTTACTTGAACTAGTGTCTCCACCGAAACTTGGAGGATAATCAACCAAAGTCAAACTAGCAGTCCAAGGACCATTACCATCCTCATCATGAGAACATTTACTAACATACATATAATCATCAATGAAATAAGAAGGCAAATATACTCTAACCCAAACACCCTCTCTCCATTTTGTATTTCCTACAACTTTACATTCAACACTTCGACCATCATTACGCCTAATTTTGTTAAATTCTCTTTGTAAAAATGCTTCCGCTTCTTTTAAAGATTTAATATTTGAAGGACAAGCGATTTTCTTTTTAATTTTACCAAATCTTTTTATCAACAGATCATCTTTTAATGTTAACTCGTATTTTTTATAAGTACATGTTAAATGATTAATAGTTCCAGGATTAACATCTGTAACATTAACATTATCATATAATGCATTGTCATATTCATTTATGACAAGTTTAGTAGTTGTAGGATTTTTAATTTTATTAACATACACCGTATCTCCAACTAATCGGATTTCCACTTCCCCATCCCATTTACTAACTGCTTTTTTCAAAGCTTCTTTAATACTGGAACCTGTGGACCCTGAAGATTTAGAAGATGATGAACTATCCACTTCACCACCCATGGCCTTGATAAGTTCATTGGCCATCTCTTCACCATTTGTACCAAAAACAATATGACATCTTTTTTTACAAATTTTATTCATTTCAGGGAAAGTTTTACCTTTAATTTGATTACAAATACCTGTACAATCTGCATCTGCACCTATAGGCCTTGTCTCAAAATCTTTACGAGTTTTCATCCTTGCACGGCCAAGGTCACCTCTTATAATAAAATAACAGTATTTGAACCCATTACTATTATTATAATGGTCTGCAATACTGAAAATACCATCTGCAATAATATAAACCCCTATTTTACCGGAAGGGTTTTTACCATGTTTTCTCCAGTCATAATTTGCAAAATATCCTGGTCCAATAGTTAATTTTTCTACTTTATGACCTTGTTTTTCTAATGCTTTACAGACAGCATTCTGGACTTTATGGTCATTACTATTATTTGTATCACAACCAACTACCACAGTAGACATTCAATATCCTCCCCTTTTTTTAACAATCTGGGTTTTTACCATTTTTACTATCCCAGTTTCCACCTCGAGAATCACATGATCTTCTGTCTCCTTGTGAATACCATATAGTATTCCAATCTGAACCAGACCCTGTTTGGTCACTTGCATATATTTTACCATCAATTTTAATAAGACACCAGAAATGACCGTTGGCATGTGACCTGTGAACAACCCATGCGTCTAATCCTGCACTGCTCATCATAGCACGTGTTAATCTTGCAGTATCAGCACAATTAAGAGCATGTTTATGTTTTAAACATTCTTCAGCAGAATGATATCTTGAACATGAATATCCAGCATATCGGACATTTTCTTTTAACCATTGATGGACAAGTTTTGCTTTCTTTAACTCATTAGTTTCACTACCAACAATCTTAGCAACTAATTCATCAATTGTTTTTCCTTCTCCACCTGCAAGGTCACTATTACTGCCACTTGTTTTGTTGCTTCCGCTACTGGAAATATTAGTAAAATCACATACATCATCAACAAGACCAGTTACATCAACTTTGGCTTTTAAACCACTTGCTTTGATTATTTCCTTAACAATTTTTGACCTTTTGGTTTTTTTAAAACTGAATTTCTTTTCCACATCAAGTAAGACATTCATTCCATTGATTTTGATATCTGTTTTTTCACGGTTCCAAGTTATTTCAGAAACAAAACCAGTAACAACAGTATCCATATCACTCCATTTATTTACAGTTTTGGAGCGGTTTCCTCCTTTTTTAAAGGATATTCTTTGACCTTTGTAGAATGAATTTAAATATTTGATTGGAACAGATATTGATGCATTACTGCTAATATCACTGTAATCTCCCTCAAAACTGTCACTATACAATTCACCAATATAATTAACGTTAGTTATGTCTCCAGTTTGTAAAGTGAAATTATTACTGGCTTCACCACCACTATTACTGCTTACATTATTGGAAATAGGATTTTTAACTGCTTCTGTAGTGTAAATTTCCAAACCCGCACGGGATATAGAATAAGTAACTGCCATAATACATCCCCCTCAAATTCATTTATTCTTTTTCTTCGATTTACTTTTCTTAGAAACAGTTTTCTTTTTAGTTTTAGTTTTTGTTTTCTTAGATGTGGTTTTAGAAGAATTTTCTTTTTTAGAATTTTTATTAGTTACTTTCTTTTTAGTGATTTTTCTAGCAGCAGGAACAACAAAGTTTTCACCAGGAATAAGACTTTTAGAATCAGGAACTTCTTTTATACTGATTTCTAATTTTAAAGAGTTGAAGGTTTCATGAACAGGTTTGACAATAACAATTGCTTGGAACGAACCTCCAATTTCAGGAGAAGTTACAGTTACCGGTTTGCTCATCATCTCCTGAAAAATTTGTTTGTGAACATCTGGTCTATTTGGATTAATAGGAATATGTGTAGTGATAGTGAAATCTAACCCTACATATTGCCCTGGTGTGACGATTTGTGTTCCACCAACAACACTATTAAAATTATATTCTCTTCGTCTGTATGCTTCATTTGGTGAAACATCTTCAGCATAAAAAGGATATCTCATAATTTCAAGATTACATCCATCAGTAGGTATATTATATAAGTTTTTAGCCATTATTATTCACACTCCCGCAGGGTCGTCACTTAATGTTTCTAATGCGGTTATCACTACACTTGTTGCTTCTTTTGCGGTTAAATTATGAGCATTTAAAGGCATTGCGTTTTCATGAACATGTACAATTGTTGTATTACCATTACTTGTACTGTTAGGAGTATAATTAGCGTTTTCACGAATACTATTTACTGTTGGTAAGCTCATTTGAGGAGCATTAAATCCTTTTAGTATGTTTCCTGCATAGTCTCTTGCAGCACTATAAACATACCTGTTACTTTCACCAATACGACCCGGTATATCTTGAAATTCAATAGCAATTTTTCGTTGAATAATACCAGGTGATGCAATATGTAACGCATTTAATACTGCATCTTTAATTCCTGAACCGAAATTTGCTGCTGCACTTACCGCATCAGATACCGCACTATTAATTCGGCTTGGAATATTCATGAACTCATTATAAACAGTATCTGCAATACCCATAATACCATTACGTACTGCAGTCACAACTCCACTAGCAAGACTTACAGCCGCCCCTACTGCTGAACCGGCAGCACTTGCTATACGACCCGGAACTCTCATCATGAAAGTACCTACTTGTCCAGGGATTTGACGAACACGATTAACGATACCTTGAAGTATTCTTAATCCTGCTTGAACTGCAATTGTAGCCACTCTGGTTCTGAAGTTAATGAACCTTGTTATAGCTTGAGTTAAGAATTGCCAAATCCTACCAGGCAATGGTCTAACTGCATTAATAATACTGTTCAGTATTGCTCTTCCGATTTGTAATGCAACTTGACCTACTCTGGTAGAGAAACCGCCTAATCCTGATATGATAGTTGTTATTGCAGAAATTATTGCATCTTGCCATGACATACTACCATTCATAAGACTGGAGAAGATAGTTACTAGATTGGATAACATAACCCATAATGGTGAAATTACACTGAATACCACTGTGAATCCTTGTTGTAATACTCCAAAGACTTGACTTGCAATGGATCCTAATTGTCCAAAGAAATTAATTATTTGCCCCACTACATCAGGGCCTCCGCTTCCTGCACCTTCACTTTTGAATAAGTTATTCCATGCTGCACCAATCCAATCAAATATTGGTTTGACAAAACTCCATAATTGAGATACGGCATTTCGTACTGCTGCAATGGCACCTTGCACCTGTGGACTGTTCATAAAAGCAGACCATAATCTTTGAACTCCGGCTTGGATTGCATCAAGCATTGTACTGAAGTCAGTCCACCATCCAAGTGATTCTCCGATTTGTTCAACAATTACAACGAATGCTCCAACAGCTGCTGCAATTGCAAGTATTGGCCATAATGCTGCAAGTTCTGCTGCGGCCATACTCCAAAATCCACCACTTGCAGTTGTTGCTGCAAGGCCTTCAGCTTCTAATGCAATACCATTTGTGGCATGTGCTGCTGCTGCACCTAACTCTTCAGCAGATAATCCTGCTTGTGCAGCGGCTAATGCTAGTTCTTCACCAGTTAATGCAGCAGTTTCACCACCAAGAGCACCTAATAATCCACCAATTGTTGGTAATGTGAAACCTAATGTTTCCATCAAACCAATAACTGACATTAAAGGTCCGGCTATAATTCCTATTCCTGCACCAAGAGCAATCGCTGCAAAACCAACACTTTTCACAGGACCAGGTAAATTATTAATTACATCAAGGAATCCTTGAACAACAGGTATTAATGGAGTTATTGCATCCATTATTGCTGCACCAAAATCAGTTTTCAAACCTGCTAATACATTGTTTAATCTTTGGAATTTAGCAGTACTTGAATCAGCGTATTTATCTGCTGCACCACCAGTACGGCTAAGAATATCTGTTAATAATTTCTGTTTATCCACCGCACCGGTTGTTTCATCTTTATAATCTTTAATATCAAGACCAAGAGATTTCAATGCTTTACCATTACCCATAAATGCTTTCTGTAATTGTCCTGCAGCTTGTTCTTGACTTAACCCCATTTGTGCAGCATAATTACTAGTGGCTTTCATTGCATCTTGAGAGTCTTTAAAAGACATTCCCATGCTCATATAGGTTGTCATTGCAGCTCTTGTATCTGCTACACTTCTACCCATTTCATTAGAATAATCTCTAACCCATTTTTTGATTTCATCAGATTGTTTATCCCAATTACCACCATTTTTATCAACTGCATTACTGAACTTGTTCCATTCCTGTTCTGCAGTCATAGCTGAATCAACAGCAGATTTCGCATAACTTAACATGGAAGCAGACATTGCTGTTACTGCTCCACCGACGGCAGTTTTCAAAGCACCTACTCTTTGTTGTGCGCTTCCAAAAGCACCTCCAGTGTTATCTTGTCCACGAATACGGAGTAATACATCTTCATATGAAACCATTTTTCATCACTTCTTCTTTTTTTTAGGACTCTTTTAATTTTTCTTTTAACTCTTTATCTTGTTTGATTTCATTTCTTATTTCATTACTATACTTGAAAATTAGGAACTTGATATTTGGATCATGTTTCTTTTTGATGACATCGAATGGTAACATTCCCAAATGTTTACTTACTCTGAAGTAAACTTCACCAAAGAAACTATTAGCCATCTGGAAATAATTTCTCGTTTGCGGTTTCAGTTAATCCAAGTCTTTCTTCTACTTTGCCGACAACAGCCCATTTTTCAAGGAATGGGAATTTTTTCCAGAAAAATAATCTGTCATTATAATCTTGACTGGATTCTGGGAGTCTTAGTTGACTTGCGAGGAATCCATCTATAAGTTTTGCTTTTTCTTGACCTGCTAACGCATTGAGGTCTTTTGTCATTTTTTCAACCATTGCCTGTTCTTCAGGAGTTAATTCTTCTCCTTCTTGTGCTTTGTTGAAAAGTTGTTTTTCGTCTTCACTGTAATCTTTGAATAAGTCGATGTTCATTTCCATATAGTCAACTATACGGGAGTCATCAACTGGTAATATTTCAAAATTAAATTCGTAAACTTGACCTTGATATGTTAAATGAACTCTTAGCATTTTGTTACTTTCATCATTAAGTATGTCTAAGAATTCTTTTTCTGTGTTAATTACCTTTACAGTATTTTCCATTGCTTCAATTGTTTCGGTTGGTCTATATTTAGTAATGTATTCACGGTATTTCTGTAAGGTTTTCTTTAGTAATGTGAACTCATCATCAGTTAATTCAACATGATCTATACATTTAAAGACCACAATCCTTTCCTCTTGAGTCAATGCTTCTAGAGGCAATTCTTCACATTCAAGTGGGAATTGTGTTTTAAGTAAATGTTTTTCCATCTTTGCTGCTTTTTCATCAGGATTCATATGCTACACTCCAAAAAAAAATAATAAAATTAATTTTTTTAATTCATAAAAAAAAATAAAAAAAATAATTTTATGAAAACTCTCTTTTTTAATTTTGTTTCTTATGGTTCCTTGCTTTGATTTTAATACTGAAAGGCTCATTACCATTCTCTTTACTGAGTTCAGTAATACGAGCACCATAGAGCACATCATCTTCAATAAGATTACCAGTATCCTCATCAAAATCATAAGACGCAAGAGTACCTTTAACTTTCTTATCGTACAATGCTTTAATAGGTTTTCTTAAAGCTGGGTCAATATCAGATGCTTCAGCTTCAACAGTTTCTTTACCATCTTGACTATCATAAGCATTACTACTATTAGTAGCGGTTAAATCAGTAGATTCAGTTTTGAAACTAGTTTTAAAACCACCACATACAATTTCAAGATCATCAAACATTAAAACAGCTTGACTATATCTTACAGTATCAGCCATCGTTAATCATCTCCATTTTTTCTAAAAAAAATATAATTTTTAATTAGCACTTTTAACAATTGGATTTCTAATTCTAGCTTTAACATTAATCGCATGAGTAGAGTTAACACAAAGAATATCTCCAATTAACTCCATATCATAAGGATTCTGATTAGATTCAACTAATGTCAATTTAGTACCTTCACCAGTATCACTGTTATAACCAATGATTCTTTCAGCTTCAACTTCTGCATCAATAATAGCATCAACACGAGTTTGACTTTTAACAATCTGAGAAGTTACCTCATTATTTTTTACTTGAGGATAAACCGCTTTGAAAATTTCACGAAGCAAATGATCCGCATTAAATCTGCAATGACCAAGAGCATCAGCAGGTTTCTTTGTAGCTGCATAAGCAGTTGAAACGGATAAATTGATTCTGCAATAAACATCAGTATCAACAACCTCATCACAATTAATAACAACACCTGCAGCTTGTAAAGCTTCAATTTCTGCATTAGTTCTTTCCTTGAAAGTTCCAGGTTTCACGGTACGATAAGGTAAGAATCCTGGTTCAACCCAATAAGGTGTAGTACAGAATCTAGCAACAGTTTTACCAAATTCTAATGGTTCACAAAGGAAACATCTACTATCTAATATTCCCCCACTGGAAGGGTTTAATGCTATTAATTGTGCATCAGTAGCATCTTCTTTAGTGAAAAATGCAGTACGTAAGTTTAAATTAGTAGTTTCAGTAGCAATACTTGCCATTGCACCACTAATGAATGCAGATAAAGTGTAATCAGTAATATTATCCGCACCAACATAAACTTCCACAATGGCCTTGTTTAATTTTTTAGCATTTGTTAACGCAGTTAACCAACTGGTTTTTGTAGTTCCATCTCCAACGTCAATAACATAAACAAAAGGAACACCTAAATCTTCAGTTGTTCTTGGTTCTGATTCCTCAAAGAACTTTTCTAAGAAAGCTAACACTTTATTAGTACTGGTATCTGTTCCAATACCACCATTAGCAATACTTCGATTAGCTTCTTCAAAGTTTCTGAAAGTTTGAATATTAGTACCCTCAACAGGATAAGTTTGTGTACCAGAATTTCCGGTTGCACCAATAACTACAGGGATTTTAGCACCAAGTCCAACTAACTCTAATTCAGTTGTTTCATCAAAATAAACACCGGGTTTTTTAACCATAATTTAACCCTCCACGATTT
Source organism: Methanobrevibacter sp. (assembly GCF_017468685.1). Taxonomy (NCBI): domain Archaea; kingdom Methanobacteriati; phylum Methanobacteriota; class Methanobacteria; order Methanobacteriales; family Methanobacteriaceae; genus Methanobrevibacter; species Methanobrevibacter sp. The sequence continues at coordinate 20,540 of NZ_JAFUHT010000040.1, read as the reverse complement.
TATTAAATTCAGCTAATGTTAAAGAAGGAGTAATGTCTTCTTTACCATAAACTTCTAATTCATTTTTATATTGTTCTAATAAACCAGCACGATGCAAATCCATAATTATTGATGGATAATGCACATCACTTGATTGCACTAACTCCACCAAAGTGAATTTTTCATCGGAGGTTTCTTTCTTTTTTTTACTCATAATAATTCCTCATCAACACTTAAATCTTGACTAATAGCCCCACCGATAATATGATAATCATAATAACTGAAAGAAACACGAATAATACTTCTTAAAACCTGTGGATTCACGGTTGAATCATCCAAATCATAAGCAGGTTCAACATCAAAACTAGGACGAATAATATCATAAGTAGTGAAAATATTCTCATAATGATAACCCATAGGGTCAGGGCATTGATGTTTAGCAGTACGTCCATTCTGTACAGTTAAAGCCCTACATTCAGAATCAAGAAAACTACAATTTCCATTATGGTATTGTTTGCAGAAACTGTAATGATCTGATTGTATCTTTTTAAAAATAGTTGAGATTTGATTGATGATTTCCTCTCTTTCATCTTGAGAATTACACCAGATATTCAGATTCAAACTGATGCTGCGTTCTTCACGTATCATCTGTTGTGAAATCATCCTGTCAGGATGTTCACTATCATATTGTGGATGGTCTTCAGGAATAACACTATCTTTATTGATAATGTTTTTCTGAATAGTACTGGTTCCACCACTATTATCAATAGTTAAACATGGAGTGTGGTCGTAAGGATAATCTCGTTTAACTATTTTCACAACAGTTCCATCTTCAAGCAGGACATTATTATAGAGTACTTTCAGTAACATCCTTATTGGTTTAGTTAACATAATTATTCAAGCACTCCCATTTTATGTAATTGTGTTTTAAAAGTCCTGCTCATGTAGTTCTCACTACTTAAGCCATTAGCAACTTTTTGAGGATAGTTACGTGCCTTCATTTTACTGGTTCCAAAAACAACAAAAGTCCAATATTTAGCATTATTTTTAACCAGTCCCTCTTCATCGGAAATGTCACTTGAATGACTTCTCATCAAATTACCAGTCTCATAAGGACAAGTTTTTTTACAACGAGATTCCGCCTCAAGTGTAGTATTCTTGATAGTGATGGCTTCACATTTTTTAATAATGGATTTATCCAGTTTCTTATAGAAACTCGGATTGATTTTAACCTCAATATCAATCATACCATCACCTTTGTAGGTTTGCGTTGTTTTTTCAAAATGAGTTTTGTGTGTCGTGTAGGAGTAAAATGAGTATTAACCATTGGAGTTCCAACAATCTCATAAGTATCAGGTTTACCTTTAACTTTAACCAGCATTGACGGTTCAACAGTTACATTATAATCAATGATTACTTTGTAAGTGTCAGTTAAAATCTCACCAAATTGTTTTAAAGAATCATTAGGACTCATTGGTTGGAAATTACATGGCACAGTATCCATTAAAGAATACTCTTTCAATGGTTCGTAGTAAGAGTTAAATTCTGTTGCAGATTCAATGTATTGGTATAATTCTAATTCTTCATTTGGGAAAAATACCATAAACACATCACAACCATTTAACTTTTGAAGAACAAGCACCATATTTTTTTAAAGATTCTAAACGAGCATATATACGATTACCAAGACTATTACTTGTATCATAATTAATTGTAGTGTCCATTTCATGTATACTAGAAATGTTACCTTTACTGTTTTCATGATTAGTATCATTGAAAGCATAGAGTAACATATCAACAATCAATGGATCAATTTTAGATGTGACAAATTCTTGAGAAACACAATGCACATATTCAATAACCAACATACCATTGTGGCCATGGTTAAGATAAAAGATACCGCTATTTTCATCAAGAACATAATCATCACTTGTTAATTCAACATTGTTGATTTTAAAAGAATTAACAGCAGTTACAGGGTAAATGTTTGCTTCAAACAGATCACTTTTAAAATGTCTGAGTATTTCTTTTCGAGTCACCGGTTTAATTGCCAAACCAGTCAACTCAATAATCTCATCAACTTTCAAATCAATCCAATCTTGCAAAACAGAATCATCACTTAATAATGATTCATCCACGCCTTGTAACTTTAATTTAGTTTTAAGGTCAGTAGGAGTAATTAAATCCAAAGTCAAATATAATTCCTCCCTTATAATAATAAATAAAAAATTTAAAAATGTAGAAAAGAAAAAAAATATTTTCCAATCTATCTACATCTTATTTTTTTTAACTTTCTGAATCCTGTTGGGAAGTATTTTATTGAGCATCTTCCAATGCTTTGATACGTGCAAGGATAGTACCTGCAGTTTCTTCATCACCAACAGCAGTTTCTAATGCTTCAACTTTAGTTGCAATAGTGGAATCACCAGCAACAGCAGCAGCAATTTCATCAGAAAGAATATTAAATCTAGCTTTTTTATCAGTTTTTTCACTATCAGTTAAATCATTAAATTTAACCATACAACTTCACTTCCTTTAAAAAAAAATATTAAAAAGCAAAAATCTTTATGAGTTAGATTTTGCATTTTTAGTGTAAGGTACAACAATAGTGTCCTGGTCATAGTGGATTTTAGCATCCGCTTTAGCAAGACCAACAACTTTGTAACCTAATTCATCAATATCGAATTGGTTTAAGACATCCATGTCTCTCATCATACCAAATACAACGTTGGAAGGTTCACCGATGAAAGCATATCTTAATTTGTCCACAGTACTACCATTACCTTTTGGTAAACCAGTAGTGGAATCAAATTTCATAGTGTCCCATCCATGACGGGTGTTACGGAGGACATTGTCCTGTTTAACTTCCATACCCATAATCATAGGGATTTTACCATCTTTAAGAATGGTGTCACCATAATCAGATTCACGAGTTGCAATGTCCCTTACAACTTTACTGTACATTGCAGGAGGAACAACGATGTTAGCATTTTTCATGTTACCATCTTGTTCAACATAAAGTTCAGCAGCATTTAATAAACCTTCCAATGCATTATTGGAATAGGTTAATGGTGCAAAACCAGCTGCGTCATTTGTGGAATCTGCAGCAATAGCTTTTAACTGTGCAAGTAACCCATTGGTCATGGTGAAACCAGTACCTTCACCAGTTTGAGTAGATACACTAGTGTCAGCGTAGATACCGTATCTTTCCATAGCAGGACCCATTTCGGTACCAAGAAGACCAATCCATTTAGATAAGAAATCTTCACCTTCAATGTTTTCATCAATGAAGTTCATAGGAATAATAGTTTTAGCTTGTAAAGGTTGAGCTAATAACTGTTTCCTTTTCATAATAGGTGCAGTTTCATTACTGGTTAAACCAGTACTTGCACCGGTGGAAGCGTTTCTTTGAGCATCGAAATCTAAGTCAATACCAAGGTCATCAATATCATGTTGTAATGATCTCATTTGGATTACACGAGATTGTTCTAAGAGTACTGGTTCATCAGTTACTCTTGTGAAGAAATCTTCAAAAGTTGGTTCAGCCCAACCAGGGTTAAGATCACCAGATAAACTGAATGCTGCATCAGCAAATTTCATATTAAAACTGTCTTGATTTAAAATTTTATCTTCAATAGTTGTTGACATAAAACATTAACTCCTTTTTCAGTTAATTTACATAAAAAAAATGGTTTAAAATCCACATTTCTCCTCCTAAAAGAAGATGGAGAAGTGCAAATATTAAAAAAAAATACTTTGATTTTAAAAAAATTAAAAAAAAATAACTTTTAGATATATTTTAAGTTTCTACCAAAAGAATCACGCTTTGGTTTAATAGTTGATTCTTTTTTCTTTTTCTGAGATTCTTGGAATTTTTTGAATTTAGATGGAATAGCCTTTTCATTCAATTGTTTTACAATTTCATCATGAATTTTTTGATTCAATGATTTTTCATCAATCACTTCATCTTCAGTTTCTTTCTCATCTTCTTCAACAATTTCCTCTTCAGTTTCTTTGGTGGTTTCCATTGAGTCTGTTTCAGGTTCTTTTATACCAGCTTCAGATTTAACTTCTTCCTCATTGGTTTCTTCAGTAGTAGATTCAGTTTCAACAACTTCCTCTTCTTCAGTTAAATCTTTTTCCTCAACAGTTTCCCCATCTTCTTGAACTTCATTAGTGGCTTTGATTTCAGCAAGAATCTTATCAGCAACTTTTTCAGCAGCTTTAGTTCCTGCAGCTTCAGCAACACCTTCAATTTTAGGTTCAATATTTTCAAGAATACGAGGTTCAATTTCAGCGCCAAATTCATTCATCATATTTTTAACTAAATCTGTAATTTGAGCAACTTGTTCATCAGAAAAACCAGCAATAGCTTTCTCATCTTTCACTGGGTCTTCTGGAACTTCCTCAATTTTTTCTTCTTTATTTTCCATATTCTCACCATCATGTATCGCATGATAACATGCACCAGTCAAACAATTGCTGGCTACTAAATTCAGAGATTTATATTCAACAGTTCCATAAGTATCCCAATTCATCGGAATATAAGTGAGAGTGATCTCTTTCAAATCATAATCCGTAATTAGGATACCATCAGGAGTTCGTTGTTTGCGTGGGAATCCAGATATGCTGAAACCAAAGTTCATTCCTATGTCTAGGCGTTCTTTGATTCCACTTGCAAACTCTTTGAGTACACGAGCTTTTATCCAAAGCTCTTTATCTTTTACCCATGCTTCAACAATAGCTCCAATTCCACCTTCATAATGCCGATTATGGTCTCTGAATAGGTTGAGACCAGGAGCTTGTTGTGCTAATGATTCAAGTACTTCTTGTGATACTATCTCATTAGCATAATCTTTGTTGGTGGTTGAAGCAACTCCAATTATTGTTAAAGTACCATCATCATTTGATTCATAGGATTTAGCATCTAAGGGCAATCCATAGACTTTGTATGATGTGGTGGTTGTTGCAGTTGACATAACGCATCACAAAAAAATTTTTTAAAAAGGTTTTGTTCTTCTCACTAATCTTTGAAAGTGATTATTTTTTTAAAGAACATGCTGACTAAAACGAAAATTTTTTTTTATTCTCTTTATTATATGGGAAAAAAATGAAAGTTAATTTCCCATATAATTGGAAAGAGAATAAAGAATACACAAATAGCAAAGTTTTGTCGAAATAGTTTTTTTTAGACGGAGGTTTTATCTTTTCGAGAAGAAAAAAGGAAAAATGAAGAAAAGAATATTTTTTTAATATAGAAACTTGAAAAACAGTTTTTTTTGGAGGACATATATGCAGTACAAAAAAAAGGATATTGGTGAAAAAATATTTATCAATTATTTTTAGCGGTGATAAAATGAAAACAAAAAAATACAAATGTAATTGGAAAAGCACAGACGCGAAAAAATGTTTTTTTTATACCTTTTTTCCACCCACTTTTTTTTATTGCATATATTATTATTTTTATCCTTTTCTTTTTTTCCTTTCTTTTTTTTATAGATGTTGCATACTTCATAGACTGACGAACATGTCACGAAAAGATTTTAGACTAGTTTAGCCACTTGGTCTAGGTGGAGTCTTAAAATAGCGAAATGACCATGAAAAAAGAAATACTCTAACGTTTTCTTTTACATTATTTTTTCCCCAGGAAAAAAAGAGGAACAAAATTTAATAATGTTTTTATTCCTCATTTTTCTTTTCCATGGAAAAAAAATATCATGTCAGATATTTTTTCATATTGGAGATTAAAAAAATATGGTAGATTAAACATGATCTTTTTTAAGAAAAAAAATATGGGAAAGCAAAAAAAAGGAGATATTTTTATAATTGTTTTTTTTTCCTCTCCCATCCATTTTTTTCCTTTTAAACTAACAGAAGAATTCTTTTTTTTCACACCATAATTTTTTCACAAATTTATACTTCACGTAGATTTTTTTTGTAGAAAAGAGGTAATTATAGGAAATTTTAAACCTAATATAATTACCATACGACTAAATTAAATAATTTAAGGAAAAAAGAATAAAAGAAAAAAATTTTTTCTTTTTCCTGAGATTCTTTTTCCTATTTTACCCTTATACTCTTTTTTTTAGGAGGTCAAAAAGTTTAAGGGATAAAAAAACTCTATATGGATTTTGAATAAAAATTTTTTTTCATGTTAAATAGTAGTAAAACTACAAGTAATAATATATCAAAAGTTTTATGGCATTGTAACAGTTTCTCTTTTATGCTTCCATTGGAGCAGTAGTCATTCTAGTCAAATCAACCACCACAGGAGTATCCTCAGGGAACCATAAAGGTTTCTCAACAACAGGACCATAACTGCAACGACAATTAGGATGAACCGGAAGAAGATTCATAGCTTCCTCTAATGAGTAAGGATTATTGTCTTCCAACTCAATACAATCATCACAAACATTACTATCACCAACAGTAATGATTTCAACCTGCTCAACACCATAATTACTATAAGCTTGAAGTGTACCTGTATTAACAGCCCTTGCATGCTCAGTGCGTGCAATCATACGAGCACGGGCACGAGAACTAATCAACCGGACAACTTTACCTTCTTTATTTTTAATAGGTAAAGGTTTAATTCCTAAAGCAAGAATATCACGAGTAGTTTCATCCGCACCTTGACCTGCAGCAACAGCATTAAATAATGTCTCCTGAATACCTTCAAACAAAGTAGTATTCAAATCACGGATTAATTCAAAATTATACTGAGTCACATGATACAAAGCTTCACGGTCAGCAATAGTATAAACAACTTTCTTATGAAGATCACCATACCCAAGATGACTACCAACCTGATAAAACTTCCTAATCAAATCTTCACTATTATCAACATTAGAATTAATAATGGTTTGTAATTCTTCTCTAATACCACTATTCTTAAAAAACTCATCAATATCAGCTTGACGAGTTCTGAAAAACCTTTTAGCTTCATCAGTACCTAACCACTCACTAACAGTTAACATCTGATTATCCAAACCATTCAAAAGTTCACGGAGGTATTGTTGCTCACCTCTAGTTAACTTTTTCATATTGGGAATATGCAATTCACTTATATTAGGTATCATAGTTAGAACATCCAGTTTTCAAGTAATCCAGATTTATATAAATTATTCTTATATCTGCGACCATTCTCTAAGCTTTTCATTCCAAGGTCTTCAGTTAACATATCCAAGTTATTATTATTGATTGGGTAATCTCCCCAGTCTACTGGGTCCCATCCGTAATCTTTACGTACTTCATTAACTGTACGTATACCATCACGGACTTGCATGCCTTCAATGTTAGCACGTTTCAACTCATCCTCAATATCCATTTCGTTAAATTCAAACACTTCATTAAAACCATTACTGCCTAATGCTTTATTGAATGCTGCTTCATAAAATTTGGCTTTGGCATTCATGACATTTTTGAATTGTTCTTTTTGAGCTTCACCATTACCAGACCCAAGATTTGCAGTTTCAATAATCCCCACAATGCTTGGTGGAACACGGAACAATGATATTATCATATCTCTGCACATGTTCATCATATTAACATAATCCATATCCCTATTATTCAAGTTTGCAGATTGATATGTTGCTCCTTTGGTGATTAACATTCCACCTTGCTTCCGCACTTGTGCCTGAAGCATGGCTTGCAATCTGCTAATCTCAGCTGCAAACATATCATCATCCATATCATCAGGATAGGATAATAATGCTGTTGGATCAATACCTTCATTCTGCATGAGTTTCTGATTATACTCCAATCCAAGAAACATCATGAGTAATGGTTTCTGTATTTTTTCCAATTTACTGACACCGAATTTTGATTCTCGGAATTCAGTTGATGGTTCATAAATATGAATCAGTTCATCCGGTTCATAACGGATGTTAGGTTTGTTACGGAATCCATATTGTTCTGTATCATCAAACCAACGGAGTAAACTGGCTGGTACATATTGTAAACCATTGATGATTTGGTAATTATTATGGTCATAATCAAATTTTTCATAATTGATTTCAATAAAAGTATCTCCAACAAGTTCTTGACTGTTAACTATTTGTTTAATGAAAACTGGGAATGTTAATGATGATTCATTACTTTCAGGATGATTAAACAAATTAGTTAAATATCTTATATTGTTAATATTTGCTTGGAATTCATCAGGATTTTTTATCCGGAAACCATTCACCAGGAAAGTATCACTAATAGCATTAACACATGCGTAAACATAAGGGTTATCTTGAGCTTCTCTGAAGAAACTATAATGCCCTGCAGTTTTATTAGCAATATTGAAAAGGAAATGGTAGTCACGAACATATTGTTGGAATAGACTATCCGAATATGGTTTTCGGATTACCGGCATAATTGCATTCCTGAATCTTGATTTTAAGTTCATTGTAAAATTGTTTAACATTATAAATTTCTCCTATTTTTAGAAGTAGATTACACCTAATGGTGTTACTGGTACAGTTTTTTCTCTTGGTCCGTATAGTCCGCCTCTCCACATGTCGGGGCAGTGGTCATTTATTTTTAGGGGTTTGTCTTCACCTCTTTGTTGGGCTTTTTTATCCCAACTGTAAGTTTGAGCTTGACTTATGCTGTTGGTGCAGTCTTGGTGTATTAGGAATTTGTTGTTGTTGAATAAGTCTTGAGTTTTCTTGATGTCCTCATATGTATCTGGGGCATAAGTTTTGACTTTGAGTTTTAATCGTGAGTCTTTTTGGCAAGCGGTTTTAAGTGATGCTGCATCGTGAGGTAGGAATAGTGTACTGTTTTCATTTAACTCATATTTTTCCTGTAATCCTATAACATCATCAACTCTTTCACTATCTGATTGTGTGACTCCAATGTCTTCAGCGTCATAGTAGGTTTCCTCAAGAAGATAATACTTGTTTCCTTGATTGATGTCCCTATGAATACCCATCACACCAAATGTTGTGACTGTTGATACACCATAATCACAGCAGATGTTAATTTCATGGATTTGTTCTGTTGCTGGAAATTCATTGTTAAGATAATTCCATGTGAAAACATTTTGAGTTGTGTCAAAACTATCATAGATTGCTCCTTCAGCAATAACCCACTCTCCTAAGATATTCCTTTTATAGAATACTTCGGATTTCTGATTAACACGTTTTAACTCTTCAACATATTCAGGTGGAAGATTAGGATTATCATCTAAAAGGAACTTCCAAGTTTTAACAGTTCCTGCTTTTAATAAATCATGGTTGTTAATGTAATTCGTGAACAAATAATGATAAGGACTATCTGGGTTTGTGTTCCAGAACATTTTTGCGCCAATATCACTGCAACGACTGATGGCCATGTCTACCGCAGATTTTGGACATCTTGCTATCTCATCTGCTAACCATCCACCGACACTCATGCCGGCAATAACATCAACAGCTTTCTCATCATTGAACCCCATACAATAACAGGTTTTACCATCAATAATTAATTCACCATCATGAGCACGAAAATCATAAGGAATATCCTCAGTATTCATCATTGCCATTAAAGGTTTCAAAACATTACGTTTCAATGACTGTGAAGTTTTACCAGATATTAAAAATTCATCAGAATTAGATTCAGCAAGAAAAGTCAACCACCTTGCATTACAGGTAATTGTCTTACCTGACCTTACTGATCCATAAGCAATATTAATCCAAGCATCACTATTCTCAAAAAAATCAACAGCAGTACGACCAAACTCACCATATTCAAAATAAGTTTTAGTCTCCTTCATCTTCTCGCCTATGCTTATCTTTACTTGATTTTATAGCATCAGCAAGACCTGATAAACCTTTATGAGTAACATCAGCTTCAATTTTCTCACGTTTACCATACATATTAGGATATCTTCTTTCAAGCATCCACGCTGCAGCTTGCCAATGCTCCATACTAGCAGAGACAATGACCTGTTCAAAATTAAATAAAGCTTTTTCTTTTGCAGTTTCAACACATTCTTTGAACTTCACATATTTCGTCCTAGTCTTTGCTTCCTCTGCTCTATGAATCCAATTATAATAAGTAGGTTCAGTTATTCCAACATGTCCACAAGCTCCTAATATACTTGCTCCGTTTTCAATAGCTTTACAGAACTCTTCTTGCAACTGTGGAGTTAATTTAGTCTTAGCCATAAGGAATAACCCTCCTTTTTTTATATACTAAAAAATACTTAATAAGATAAAAAAAAATATTATTCAATTTTATCAAGAATATTATACCTGATGTGCTCTGCAATAGCTTTCATCAGGTTGGGTGGTACACTATTTCCAATTCTTTCTTTGATTTGATTATCCGAACCTATCCACTTGAAAGTGTTAGGAGGATAAGTGAAAGATTGAAGTATACTTAACTCTTGAATGTCCAGTTCACGATTTTCTTTATAATGAACTAATTGTGGTTTTCGTGTGATTGTTGGACATGGTCTATTGGGTCTTACCCTAAGACATTCGTAATGGAGAATGTCTCTGGAATGATTAAAGGAAATATGAAGATCATCTTCAAAGACATATTAACCCAACTAAAGCAATCGGGTTATGATGTTCGTGCCAAATTAATGAATGCACAATACTATAATTGCCCTACTTCAAGGCAAAGGATGATTTTCATAGGAGTTAGGAAAGATTTAGGAATACCTGCTAGTCATCCAAAACCAACAAACAAACCAATAACTGTTAAACAAGCTATTGGTCATTTGGAAAATAAGATAAAACCAAATAATTCTAGCATCACAAGATATTCAAAATACTTAAGACCAGGTCAAAAATCTGGTGACATACCTAACTTTCCCACAAAGACACGGGATATTTATAGGGTATAAACCACGGAGTAATCGAACATATTCATGGTACAATTGATTTTTTGTATCGCAGAAATCTCGAGCTCCTGCGGTACTGAACCCTTGACATGGTGGTGAACCATCAAACAGATCAAGTTCTCCAGGTATTAATCCAGTTGTTTCCAGTACTTTTTCAACACTTAACTTATGAATGTCACCATAATAAATTGGTGTTTGTGGGAAGTTTTTTTGATATGTTGCAACTGCATGTGTATCCATTTCAACTGCTAACAATACTTCATATCCGGCTAACTTGTAACCGTAACTTGACCCTCCGCATCCACTAAATGTTGATATGACTTTTGGTTTATGGTTATGAGTAGTCCTCTTTTGGGAGTTCATAGCCACACCTTGGACAAATAATAGTTTCAATACTATCTGCTATGGATTCATCATATTCTGGTTCATCTTCGGGGATTATCATTGATGAGTCTAATGTTACTTCTTCATCTTCTTGTGCAAGTGTGTCATTGTTTAACTTGTTGTTTAATCCTGTGAAGCCGGTTATTTCAGAGTTATCGAATCCGGTTAAACCCATTTGGTTAAATCCTGATTCTTGTAAGTCATTGAAGACTTGGTGTAATTTTTCTTCATTCCAGTCTCCACTTACACGATTCAGTACTAGGTTTAATGCTTTTTCCATATCTTCAGAGTCTAATGTTTTGTCATTGTCTGGGAATACCCATCCGTAACTTTCATTTAATCTGAGTAGGTTTAGCTCTGCATATAAATCATTATCTAATAAGTGTTCATCGAATATTACATCGAATCTTTGATGTCCTCCGATGATACGATTATTGGATAGGTTGATTAGTATTGGTTCTACTATTCCAAAGTTGTCAATACTGTTTTTTAATTTGGTTTTTTCTTCTGGACTGATTTGTCTAGGGTTGTAATCTGCTGGTACTATGTCGGTTAGTTTTATTTTTTCGATTTTCACTTTTATTCACTTTCCTAACGCTTTTTATACCAAACCCTAAATATCATTTATTAATTTAAATGAACGTGAAAAAAATATAATAAAAATAATAAAATTTGGGATGTTTTTTTATAATCCCCAAAATTTCAATATTACTGTTACTACAAGTGTAACGATTGGTGTTCCTACACCAAAGATAGTTAACATAGTGTTACGGAAACTGTTAACACTACTTTTAAAATCAGTGAATCCTAATTTTAATGCACTAATTTCATCTTTTAAGTCTTTAATTTCATTGTCATTAGCTTCTCTGTCTTCTTGAGATTTTTTTAATAAAGTTTTTAATTCGGTGACTTCGGTAAGCAATTTGATTTGAGTCTCCCTATCACGTATCAATTCCTTATTGATACTATAGATATCATCTTTTTTTCCATCGACTCTTGCACTTAATTCAGCGTTTTCAGCTTTCAAGTCTATGATTTCTTTTTCAAGAGATGTTATTTTTTCTTGTTGTATGCAGGGAATATTTTCATGACTTGGTGTCATCTTTATCACCATTTATGTTTTCATATTCTCCTGCAGGGTCGATGTCTTCTATAATGTTTTCATCATCATTATAGTTGTTTTTAGCATTCATCGTCTTCACCAACTATTTCATCTTCAATTACTTCAGGTTCAATTTCGATAGTTGGATCATCATCTTCAATTTTGGTTTCGATTATTTCCGGAGTTTCATCTTCAGTATTGTCATCTTCGATTTCTTTATCAAATATTGATAATATTTTTTTGAAGTGTGTCCATCTGTAATCGTTTTTGAAGTATGAATCTAATGCTGAATATATGAATCCTAAAACTATACCAAGATATCCTGCAAGTTCTACTTCATTGACTGGTAGGTTAATTCCTTTTGCTGCAAGCATTGCCAGGGTTTTTCCTGCGAACATGATTAGTAGGAATTTTCCTATTGTGGTTCCATTACCTTTAATATTTGCCATAATTTTCCCTCCTAAATAAATAGAGTTAAATCTTTTTTTATTATCTTTAAAAAAGAATAAGAAAATGATTTAAATGTGGAAATAATGAATCTTTTTAAGAAAAAAAATTAAGTTTTTTATAATATTAGTATGCCGTAGGGAAGGTCGAATCTTTGCCCAGCTGTGTATACTATACTTGCCCTTGTGATTAATCCACATTTAGTACAGTATTCATATGATCTGTCTTCACTCAATTTGATTGTGAGTGTTTGACATTCTGGGCATTTTTCAATATTCTCATAAAATTCTTCGTCTTCCTCGCACATATCTAATCTAAAAAAAAACTGAAAAAATATTTTATCCTTTTCTATACTAGTAAGATGTGCCGTAGTGGAAACATAAAAAAAAGAGGAAAAAGAAGAAAAAAATATCAAGACTAGTCCTGACTAGAAAATAATATATATTTATATACTAGTTAATATAGAAAACATATCAACTAAAAACTTTTTTTGTTTCTTTTTTAAAAAAAGAAAAAGTGACAAAAATTAAAACCAATCATCATCATTCTTAGACGGAACAATCTTAATTTTAACACAATCCTCAAAATAACCAATCTCCAACTTAAAAACCATAGTAAACATCGAAGTCATATTAATAACCAACTCATCAGTCACCAAACCATCCTTAAAAAAATTACAGAAACTTGGACGACCCTCTATCTCCAACCTACCATCAGGATAAACAATCAAAGCATCAGGAAACAACATCTGCAAAAGAATATGACACTTCTCACCAGTATCCTTCTTTAAAAACTCAACATAACCATCATTACGATTACCCTCAATCTCCTTACAAGTTATTTTAATCATAATACGCACGCTCCCACTCAAAAAAATAAAAAAACCTTTTATTCACTTTAACACGATGAACAACATCATCTACTAAAGTAAAAACTAAACAATCCTCATAAACATCCAATCGTTTTAATGTATTCAAAGGAAATGAAATATCTTTCCTTTTTTTACCAACATTTTCACCAAACCTGTTTTTAACAACTTCCCATTCATTACATGAAACAGTTAAATCAGCAAAATACACAACATTAGTTTGACTGAAGAACTCTGTTAAACTATTTATCAAACTGGTAACTTCATTGTTAACAACAGGACCATGCATATACAACATTGGTGGAGTTAAAGTAACATTATCTGCAGTTATCATCTTTTACCCTCTCTCACTAATACTTCATGGTCACTTTTACCGTATTCTCTGGGTACAATAGGGCATCTTTCCATGAATCCTAATGTTAATCTGCATAATATTATTTCAAAAACATGATCTGTTAATCCATATTCTTTGCAGACTTTCCAATTTGTGACTTTGGTTCTGCTGTCTTCAACTTTTTTCACAAAGAAAATAAATGCTAATATTATTGTTTCTTCGCTTGCTTGTTTATGCAGTTCTTTAAATCGGTTGTTGAAATCATAGATTAAATCTTTAACTAATCTGTATTGATTTGGAGTTAATGTTAATGGTTTGGATTCGTATAATAATTCATCCAATAGTAAATAACGGTTTTTCAATTTCCGGTTTTGTTTCATTTTCCTATTTCTTTCTCGACTTCTTCTTTCACCTTTAACATAATTATTATCATAAGATGGGTTGTTTTCATATAAGTCTAATAGGAATTCTATTCCACGGTTTCCCATGTTCTGTTTTCCCTCCTTTTTTTTAATCTATTTTTTGTATTTTCCATATTTTATTGTCTGTATCAAGTTTGCTTTGATATAAGTCCATGTTGTCATTGCATTTTGTGGAGTGTGCTGCACATGCATAGATAGCTTTTGTTACTTTGAATCTTGCTGAGTTTGAACGTGGTGGACTCATTAGCTTATAATGTATATTGCTACTAGTGTGTAAACTTCCGTATGCTATGTCTCTTGCAGTTCCACTTGCAAAATAATCGCTTGTTATTTCAATAATGCCTAAATTAAATTCAACAGAATACATTTTGTCCTGATATATGATTAGTAATTCCCAATCTACACCATCAATTCCATTGAAATCTTGGATGAAATTGTATTTTCTAAGGTAACTGTTTAATGATGGGATTAAATTTTTATGTAAATATTTAAAGAATGTATCTTTATCATCCATTGCAGGTGCTTTAAAAGTTTTCAATAATTCAAATAAACTATATACTCCACTGAAAGCTATAAGGAATTCATCTTCATCACTTGGAGGATTAAAGTGTATTATATTAAATTTTTTTATTAATATTTTTGAAGAGTTTTCATCCAGTATCATATTATCAGAGGTGACTCTTTTATCTGAACCTACAGTTATTCCGTTTTTATCTTTAACTGCAACTATAATAGTCATAAATATAACCTCCTATTTTATTTTAGGTTTAATTGTGACCTTATTCTATTGTTTAACATGTTTTTGAGCTCTATTGCTAATTGTTTGCAATCTTTTTCATTGAATATTTCATTTGGATATATATGTATGAATGGAGCATCAAAACATTCTAATTCTTGTATGGGACCATCATTATCTTTTATATCAACACGTATATCATTATAAATGTCATTTATTAGTTTTTCTCCATCTAATTTTAAAGTTATACTTTCATTGGTTATGTTTTTAACATCTATGTATTCTTTTATCTTTGCTGAATCTAAATACACCATTTTTATAACTCTCCTATGCAGCGTCTTTTTGCAAGAACTCCAAGTTTAACATAATCATCCTTAAGATGTGGATTTTCATCCACAACTTCCCGGATAATTCTTTTCACTTCATCTTTGTCAGCACATCGATAACTGTCCCAGCAGGTGCTAACATACCATAATACTTTATCATATAACATTATGAATCATCTACAACTTCAAATTTGTAATAGTAAATTCGGTCAAAATTATCTAATCTTGGATAAATTTTTAGTAATGCTTCTTTTAACTCATTTAAATTATCATATCCTTCAAGCCTTGCATCTTCTTCATTTAAGTATTTGAATTGTTTATATCCAGCATCCGTAATCTTTATCAATAATTCATTATCTGTTCCTGGAAATATCGCTTTCACAATTTCATCAACATTTAATCTTTTATTGTTTTTACGGATTGTTTGAGTTTTAATTCCATCACTTATTGGTTGATAGTATTCTTTGTTGAATTTGATTAAGTTTAACATTTTTAATGTCCTCTCCTTTTTTTAAAGTGTTGGCAGATTGGGTCATTGAATTTTAATTTGAGTGTTGGTGGAGCATTAGCTGGGGGTTCTGCACCATCTGGTTGGGGTTCAGGTGGGAATAGTTCATCGACTTTTCCACAGTAATGATAGTAATTTCCTTCTTGATCCATTTCGGTTGACATGTAGTATTCACATTTTCCACAAATATTTACCATTTATTTTTCCCCCTTTTTTACATCCTGGCCGTCTAATTGATTTAATGTTACAAATGTTTCTTTTTTATCTGTTTTTAATTCTACAAGTTCCTCTTCAGTCATTGTGAAGAGTTCTAAGTAAAAGTTAATATAAGATTTTGCTTTAAGTAAATCTTTTACTGGGTTTTCTTTGTGTTCTGCACGAACAACATATTTGAGGATATTTCCTTTAAGAAATCCTATATACTCTTCTTTACTTATTAAGCCTTGTTTCATTGCACCTATTGGTGATAATCCATTACCTGCATAGTAATCTGGTTCATTCATTATATGTTCCTCCATATGTTTAATTGAATAATTAAGAGCATCCAGTAAATGGTCTTCATTTACTGGTGGGTAAGGTATGCATCTGCAACGCCCCACTGGTTCAAATGATAATCCGCTGAATTTATCTATCATTTTTTAGATTGCCTCCAATTCAATTACATCTTCCTTATTAATAATAGAATATTCTAAGATGTTTTCAATCTTGAAAAATACATGAGTATTGTTTTTATAAATAATTTCCAGTAAATCATCTGTGAAATTAATCTTATCCAATTGGTCTAAATTGAATATACTGTTAGCATCACGATAATCTAATTGTAAGCTTAAAACATAATCTTTTGGATTTTCTAAGTTAGTAATTATTTTTTTTAGTTCTTCTCCAATATCGGAAGAATTTAAAAAATCAACTTTAATATTTACCATAATTATTCATACTTCCTTTTTAATTTTTTTCATCTTTTTTTTTGGACAATATTGTTCCTTTGCTGTTTTGATAATGACTATTTAATCCACTACTACCATAAGGCCGGTTTACTGGACTGGTTAGTGTGTGGAATACTATTTGTGCTATTGGCATATCTTTCTGTAATCTGAATGGTTCATCACTGAGGTTTGCTATTTCCAATGTGATGTTTCCATGAAAGCCAGCATCAATGTATCCTGCTGTTACATGTGCAGTTATTCCAAGACGGCCAAGGCTGCTTTTACCATCAACTACTGCAACAAGATCATCAGGTATTACAACATATTCTCTTGTACTTCCAAGTATGAAATCACCTGGTTCCAAAACAAGATAACTGTATGGTTTTAGATTATATTGTTGGCCTTGAATTGTTTTCAATTCTTCAGATAGATGTAAATCAATACTGCACGGTTGAATGTCATTATCATCTAAGGGTTCTATGATTAAATCTTTCTGTAATCGTATTCTTTCGAGAATTGTTTTATCAGATAATATGCTCATTTTTTCTTCCTCTTTCTTTTTATTGCTCTCATCACTATGCC
This sequence comes from Methanobrevibacter sp., assembly GCF_017468685.1. Taxonomy (NCBI): domain Archaea; kingdom Methanobacteriati; phylum Methanobacteriota; class Methanobacteria; order Methanobacteriales; family Methanobacteriaceae; genus Methanobrevibacter; species Methanobrevibacter sp. Next base: position 3,104 of record NZ_JAFUHT010000040.1, on the reverse strand, counting down.
TGCAGTTTTACTTCCAATTCCTTTAACGTCCTGTAATTTATTATTGTCTAAGTTTAACAGGTCTTCTAAATCATAAACGTCAAGATTATCAACAATTAGTTCTGCAGTATCATCACCAATGTGCTTAACACCCATTAAATAGTTGAATGCAGGATTATCTGTTTTTTGAGGTAATCTTTTCACAACACGTTTGTTATCTAAGCATTTGCGAGCTTGTATTCTCATGAACATGATTGCTTGATGTTCTGTACTGGCTTCAATAACTGTGGTGTATGTGTTTAACCTTGCGATTGCTCCTTTGTATTGTTGCCATGTGAATTCTGGCCATTCTGCATCATGGAATTGGTCATATAATTCTTTTTCGCTTGCAACAATTATTACAAAATGATAAGGGAAAGTTTTTGTTTGGTCGATTGCTTGGTTGAACACTCTTGATTCTTTAACTGATTTAATGAAATCTTCTAATGTCTTATACTCAAATACTACTTGATTATTGAAGATATAATCACCAATGAGCAGTTCTTTTATTTGGACATTATCTCCTTGGTTTTTGTAGTATTGTTTTGCTTTTTCTAATCGTGGAGTGTTTTCACGATGATCCATTAGAATGTTAAAGTTTTTTATTTTCATCTGCATACTCCTGTAATTCTTTCATAAATTGTTCATGACGATATTTTCGCATTTGCTCTTCCAGATTATAACCAAATAGTTCATAAGCTATAAAAAACCCTATTAAGATTGATGTTAATGATATGATTACTGTTTCAATGTATCCGATAAGTATTATCATATTTATTCCTCTTCAAGACGGGGTGCAAGCAAGTATTCTAAACAACCATCTCCGGTGATTAATGTGAAATTAATCTTTAATGGCATATCGTTACCTACATAAACATTACATTCTTCGCTGAATTTATGGGCCTTCATTATTTCCTGTAGTTTTGGTATGCTGAAACTTGATTTAACTACTTGAAGTATGTTTTCTCCGTGCAGGTATTCTGTTTCTGCTTCTCCTTTTTGACCGGAGGTTTTTACTTTGAAGTAGTTTTCATCAACAATGAAATCTAATTTGTCACTGAAGAATCCCATATCATCAATGTAATTTTTCAAGAGTGTACTTGGTATTGTTATTTTTGTTGGAAGGTCGATATTTGGAGGGATTGGATTATCATACTCCATATCAATGAAAGGTAATTTGAATTTCCTCCTAGCATCACCATCAAAAGTAATTAATATACTACTCTCATCTACACTAAGTTTCAAAATATCATCATTTTTGCACTTTTTCAGTATAGTATTGAAATCATCACAATCAATAGCCATCTTCTCAGGAACATCACACTCATACTCATCAAACAAAGTCTTATCTAAATCCAAAGTAACAAAAGTTATATGACTACTGTCCAATGCTCTTAAATGCATTCCTTCACTATCTGCAGTTAATGTAATTTCATCAACGATTTTACTAATACTTTCAAAAGAATTTTTTATTACACTATTATTGCTTAACTCTACTTTAAAGGCCATTTTTTCAGCTCCTCAATACTTGTTATAACATGATCCACATCATTATCTGTTAATTGTGCTGCGCTAATACTATCCAAACTAATTATCATATCCTCTGTTACAATGGATTCTTTTTTTAGATCAACATTTTTGTCGGGTCCTATGAAATATGATGGTCGTGAGGATTTAGGTATTAGTTCAACAGTCTTGTTCTCTTTTTTTGCTTTGAATAGCAATTGACTGAGTAAATTATAATCCATTGTTTATTCCACCTTTTTCTCTATTATCAGTAGTTGTGAATAGGTATCCTGTTTTGATTATTGTTGAATCGGTCATATGATCTTCAGAAACTAATCTGTTATTTATTATTATTTGTAATCCGAAAACATCACAGAACCCACCTATTTGCTCAAGGTCAAATAAATCCCCATTGCAATGTAATTCCACTTCTCCAAATTCATGATAAGCTAAAGTAAACTCTTCAGTTTTACCAACAGTTTTAAGATAATTAATCATTGCTTCTTGAATATCTTGTTGAATTTCAATTGTTACGGTTCTTTGTTTTTGATGTTCCCTTATCCTGTTTTTCCAATAATCTGCTTCCATTATTTCACCTTTTTAATTAATTACTCCATTTCCTACTTAATTCCTTATCTGAAAAAGTTGTTTTCTCTTTACATTCTTTTAAACTGCTAATGTTTTCTTCAAACCATTTAAGACACATGTCTCGTTTAGGATTATAATTATCACAATTCAAGTGAATGTTCTCCTTACAGTTATCACAGTAATTATCCATCCCATCTTTGTTTTTACAGTACAGTTTATCATTGTTACCTATGTAACGATAATCACAATCTTTAAAATTCATAAAATATCACATCAATGTAGTTTGCACATCTTTTTTCTCTTCATATTTTCTTCTCAATTCTTCCCATCTTCCGGATTTAACACACTGGAAATAATCTCCACCATCAATACAATTCCCATTACCATATTTAGCTCGTACTATGCACTGATGACAAATATATTCACCAGTTCCATAATATTCCATATAATCAGTCCAATGATAACCATCTTTATTAGGATATAATCTAACATAATCAGGTGCGGGATGAGGATTATTTTCCACAGTCCAACCATCAGGGTCTTTCAAGTCATGAATGATTTCATTATTAGTCATCTACTTCCTCATAAGTTTCATGGAATATATCCGGTTTGCACGGATATTTTTCACCATGCACGCCTGTGATAATATAATCACCTGGACTGGCTTTCATTACCCCTTCAAGGGTTTCGATTTCCAATTCCTTATCTGTTTGATAAGCTTCTACAATAATTGGTTTTTTACGATATTTATTAGAAGAATTGGAATCTCCATTATAAATGTCGTTGATTGGAACATCGTTGAATTGTTCTAACCATTCTTTTTCTTCTTTTTCTAATATTTCCATATCTTTACGGTAGCATTCTTCTATATAGGCTATGCTTTCGTCACGTTCTTTGGTTAGTAATGCTTTCCGGTGTCGGATTGCACGTAATGTTTCGTTAGCAGAATTCATAAAATAATATATTTGTATGATTTTATTGTATTGTAACTT
>NZ_JAFUHT010000039.1 GCF_017468685.1 Methanobrevibacter sp. | reverse complement strand
ACCGTATTTCTCATCGATTCTGTCTGCAACGACCTGTGGGTCTTCGCCCTTATTCACCTTAACATAGATGTTTGAAATTGAATCCTCATCATCCATAAGCTCTCCGACCTTGGATATTGATGTGAATACTCCACCGGCCATGTTCTGGTCACCGGTTTCATAAATTCCCACTACTTCAAAGTCTTCACCATCGATTTTGATACTGTCTCCTACTTTGTAGTCATTGTCATCGGCATAGATTTCACCGAGAATGGCCTCGTTTTCACCATCTTCAAATATTCTTCCTTCATTCATTGAAATGTCTGCCAATGTGGTTCCTGCAGGATCAATTCCGATTAACGTATTCATGTAGTCATCACCGACTGATGTCAGTACAACGTAAATCGGATAAGCCTCCTCAACACCTGGAACATTAGCGATTTTATCTGTCCATGATGCGTCGATTGTATTAGTTCCATATGCAGAATCCCCAGTTTCCTTTCCTGAAATTGAAAAGTCAGCACCTCCTGCATGTATCGTATCTTCAAATGTGTTGACTAAACCGTCAGTTATTCCACCAAGAGCAACTATTACAATTATTCCGATTGCAATTCCGACAATAGCGAGAATTGCACTGGTCTTTCTCCTGAATGGATTTTTAAGAATGAATTTTAAAAATGACATAATACTAAATAGTTTTGTAATATATAAATAAGTAAGTGTAGCATCAGGTGAGATGCAAAAAACGGGTGATGAAATGCACAAGAAAGTTCTGATTGAAAACATTGACAAGATTCACACAACCGAAATGGGTGTTGGAAGAATACGGAAAAACTTGGGGATAAGTGATGAGGCAGTAAGCTACTGTATTTCAAAGTTTAAAAAAGAGGAGTCTTCTGTTGTAAAGGAAGGTAAAAACTATTATGTTGAAGTTGATGATTGCAGGATAACCATTAATTCAAGCAGTTTTACGATTATAACTGCTCATAAACTATAATACCATTTAATTATCGGATGCTGCTAATTATAGTAATTCTTCTTGATTTTTTCTTTTATTTCTTTTTCAAATTCATCCATCAATCGCAAATACTCATCAGATTCTATTAAAGCTAATGCAATTGCTCTTTTGTCTTTTGAATCTAATTTGAATTTTTTAGAACCATCATCAACTATTAAAATTCCTATCTTGTTTAATTCATTTATATGAATATGAACGCTTTTTTTGGAAACATCAGACATTCTTGCTATTTCATCAACTGATAAAAAGAAATCTCAGTTGGAAATCAGTTCCTCAAGAATTTTGATTCTATCTGTTTCTCCAAACAATTCTTTAAGTGACATCCAATCACATCCCCCATATATTTATATGATTCAACCACTACAAACTTCATAGGAATTTTCTTTCAATTTCATCAACCTTCAATACATGAAATTATTTGTTTTGAGCAATATACTTATTTAAAAGTTTATTTAGTTTAATTGCAGTACTGTAATTCATGACAATTTGCAAATCAGATTCATTTATTAATTCAATGTCTTCGCCATCATTGACTAATTTATTATTTATGACTATTAATCTGATTTCTTCATTATTGCCACCTACACCAAAAGAAGAAGCATAAACAACTTCTGAATCTTCATCAATGTTAATTTTTGATTTTATTCCCACATTTTTATCATTCATTCAATCACATCCATAGTATACCATTTTTTATCGTCAATAGCGGAAAAGTCAGATAATTTTATCTCCTTATCTGAAAAGGTTAAATAATAATCTTTTAGGTTTTCATATTCTTTTTTGTTGACAAGAATTTTCTCATTGAATTCAATTTCTCTTTCCAATTCATCTAAGTCCAATTCATCAGGAAGAGAATCCAAATATTTTTCAAATTCTTCATCAGACACTTCATCAGATTCTTCAATGCCTTCTTCCAATTGTTTGTTAAAGTGGAATTTAATAAATTCTTCTTGTGCAATGTCCAATTTCCTTAAAAACTCGGATTTTGTATTTAAAATATATCTTGAATTTTGATATATAATTATTTCATTTTCAATGAATGTATTGATGAATTTATCTAAAGTAACTCTTGAAATACCTGATCCAACAGCAATTTCTTGTTTGGTATACTCATCAACAGGTGCAGAAAATAAAAATTGCAAAACTTTAGCTTGAGGACAATTTCCAAATAACTCTTCGAACATTACTTCTCACCAATACAATATATGTACATTTGATACTTATAAATTTTTCTAATTTGTAAATTTTTTAAACAATTAGTAATAAATATTTATATATTAGTAATACATAAGTATATATATGGCTAAAAAATTCAATGTGGAAAAGGTTAAAATAGATGTAATCAATTCATTACATAAAAACAAATACTATAATAAACGTCATACCCCAATTACTCATGTATGCAAGAGATTGCCAAAAATTCCCTGCAAATATATTAAAAATGCCATAAACGAATTAAAAAAGGAAGAAATAATTAAAATTAAACCTACATATCATGGAAAAGATGTTTATTTATAGTTAATTACCAAACTTTTGGTATAAATGTTTCAAGCCATTTGTCATAAACTTTGGTTTCTGAAATCGATTTATTATATGTTTCTATGGTCAGCTCCTGCAGGAATTCTTTTGATTTTAGATAGTAATGTTTTATT
>NZ_JAFUHT010000038.1 GCF_017468685.1 Methanobrevibacter sp. | reverse complement strand
CAGGAGTTATCCGTGGTGAAACAATCTCACAAGAAAAATTAGATGAAATTATTAGAAAAGTTAAATTAGCATTAGGAGATGCATAATTATGGCACAAATTTATCCAGGTACTTCTCAGGTTGCTCAAAATAGAAGAAACTTTTGTGACCCTGAATATGAGTTAGAAAAGTTAAGAGAAATCTCTGATGAAGACGTAGTAAAAATATTAGGTCACAGAGCTCCAGGTGAAGAATACAAATCTGTTCACCCACCATTAGATGAAATGGATGAGCCTGACGACATTGTAAGAGAATTAGTAACCCCTATTGATGGTGCAAAAGCAGGGGACAGAATTAGATACATTCAATTCGTAGATTCCATGTACTTCGCTCCAGCTCAACCTTACTTAAGAGCAAGATCTTACTTATGCAGATGGAGAGGAATTGATACCGGTACATTATCCGGAAGACAAGTAATCGAAGCAAGAGAAAGAGATATCGAAAGATTATCCAAAATCTTATTAGAAACCGAATACTTCGATACTGCAAGAACTGGTATTAGAGGTGCTGGTGTACACGGTCACTCATTAAGATTAGACGAAAACGGTTTAATGTTTGATATGTTAAGAAGACAAGTATTCAACAAAGAAACCGGTAAAGTTGAAATGGTAAGAGACCAAATTGGTGTTGACTTAGACGAACCTGTAGTCTTAGGTGAACCATTAGACGAAGAAACATTAAAAGCAAAAACCACTATTTACAGAATAGATGGTGAAGCATACAAAGATGATACAGAAGCTGTTGAAGTATTACACAATATTCACGTTTCCAGATCCTTTGGTGCATTTGATCCAAACGCAGGATGGTAATTAATATGGCTGATAAAAAATTCATAGATGCAATGAAACAAAAATTCAGTGAAGACCCAACTGAAAAAACAACCCAGTTCTACAACATGGGTGGTTGGACTCAATCTGAAAGAAAAACTGCATTTGTAAATGAAGGTAAAGAAATCGCTGAAAAAAGAGGAATCCCAATGTACAACCCAGACATTGGTACTCCTTTAGGTCAAAGAGCTTTAATGTCCTACAAATTATCTACTACTGATACTTATGTAGAAGGTGACGATTTACACTTTATTAACAACGCAGCTATCCAACAAGCTTGGGATGACATTAGAAGAACTGTAATTGTAGGTTTAAACACTGCTCACAACGTTCTTGAAAAAAGATTAGGTATTGAAGTAACTCCTGAAACTATTACTAATTACTTAGAAACTGTAAACCACGCTATGCCTGGTGCAGCAGTAGTTCAAGAACACATGGTAGAAACTGACCCATTAGTAGTACAAGATTCCTACGTAAAAGTTTTCACTGGTGACGATGAATTAGCAGATGAAATCGACTCTGCATTCGTATTAGACATCAACAAAGAGTTCCCTGAAGAACAAGCTGAAGCTTTAAAAGCTGAAGTAGGCGGAGCTGTATGGCAAGCTGTAAGAATTCCATCTATTGTAGGAAGAGTTTGTGATGGTGGTACTACTTCCAGATGGTCTGCTATGCAAATTGGTATGTCCATGATTTCTGCATACAACCAATGTGCTGGTGAAGGAGCTACTGGTGACTTCGCATACGCATCCAAACACGCAGAAGTTATCCACATGGGTACTTACTTACCTGTAAGAAGAGCAAGAGCAGAAAACGAACTTGGTGGAGTTCCATTCGGATTTATGGCAGATATTTGTCAAGCTTCCAGAGTACATGCTGACGACCCTGTAGCAACTTCCTTAGAAGTAGTAGCTTTAGGTGCAGCATTATACGACCAAATCTGGTTAGGTTCTTACATGTCTGGTGGTGTAGGTTTCACTCAATATGCAACTGCTGCATACACTGACGATGTATTAGATGACTTTACCTACTACGGTAAAGATTACGTAGAAGACAAATACGGTGAATTATGTGCTGCACCTAATAACATGGATACTGTTTTAGATGTTGGTACTGAAGTAGCATTCTATGCATTAGACCAATACGAAGAGTACCCAGCTTTACTTGAAACCCACTTCGGTGGATCTCAAAGAGCTTCCGTTATTTCCGCAGCTGCTGGTTGTTCCACTGCATTCGCTACTGGTAATGCACAAACTGGTTTAAGTGCATGGTACTTAGGTATGTACTTACACAAAGAACAACACTCCAGATTAGGATTCTACGGATACGATTTACAAGATCAATGTGGTGCTGCTAACGTATTCTCTATCAGAAACGATGAAGGTTTACCACTCGAAATGAGAGGACCAAACTATCCTAACTACGCAATGAACGTAGGTCACCAAGGTGAATACGCTGGTATCGCACAAGCTCCTCACGCAGCTCGTGGAGACGCTTGGGCTTTCAACCCATTAATCAAAATCGCATTTGCTGACAAAAACTTAGTATTCGACTTCAGTCAAGTACGTGCAGAATTTGCTAAAGGTGCATTAAGAGAGTTCGAACCTGCAGGTGAAAGAACTGTCATCACCCCAGCAAAATAGATAGATAAATAAACACATAGGTGGGTGATTTTTTCACTTACCTTATTTTTATAAATTCAAGTTTACTTGAAAAAATCCAAAACATTTATATTATCGACAATTAAATATATTAAATAAACAATAATTCATAGGATTTTTATGTGCTTTTGAGTGTTGTATGGAACAAAAATCAATTTAACTTGAAAATTCTAAAAACTTTAAAATTATTGTTGTTTTATGATTTTTGTATGGAACAAAAATCAACAAATTTCACGTTTATTAAATGATCAATTTAATAAAATAATATGGAGGAAAAAAATTATGGACCCTGTAACATTAGGTGTAGTTGCATTAATGGGTGCAGTTGCTACTATCGGAGGGGCTGCAGAGGACTTAGAATCTGATATCGGTTCTCAAAGTAACCCTAACTCACAAGTTCAACT
>NZ_JAFUHT010000037.1 GCF_017468685.1 Methanobrevibacter sp. | reverse complement strand
TTTATTAATATAATATTATAAAATATATTTTTATCATTTTATAATGAGTAACAAATTATATTAATAAGCGAAAAATAAATTTATTTCATATAAAATAATGAACAAATTTGTTCTTTTCTTATTAGGTCTAACCTTAATAACCTCAAAAACAATCACAACAACAGATTTAGCCAGTGCTATTTCTCAAGCTTCGGCCGGAGATACAATTGAAATCAAATCAGGGACATATACTGCAGTTCCATATTCATTAAGAAGTGGTTCCGAAGGAAAACCGATAACTATTAAAGCTGCCGAAGGTGCAAAAGTAGTCTTCGTTGGTACATCAACCAGTTGTATCTTTGATACTTATGGAATTTCCTATGTTAACATCGAAGGTCCTTTCGAATTAAAAAATGCTTATTGCGGTGCCAAATTGATGAATTCTAACCATGTTAATGTTAGCGGATTAACTGTTCATGATGTTCAATATCATGGTATTGTTGTCTCAGGACATTATAATACAATTTTCGATAATGAAGTATATAACTGTGTCTTAGAAAATAAAGCCACTGCTACATCAAGAGAATATGGATGGAGTCAATGCGTTGCTGTTTGGGGTACTTCTTGGGGAGTTATGTCCACTAACATTGTTTTCAAAAACAATAAAATCCATGAAGCTTGGGGAGAAGGTCTTGACTTCTTAGAATGTGACACATGCTCAGCTATTGGAAATGAAATCACTAATGGTTTCTCTATGAATATTTATATTGATGCCAGTAGAAACATTGTTGTTGATGGAAACACCTTAAGAGTAAATACTGATACTTATAATACTAAATGGGGAAGAGCTTGCGGTGTTGGTATGGCTCCTGAATCCGGTGGAATTACCATTGCAAATATCGAAATCAAAAATAATGTTATGATCGGAACTAGAATGGGTATTTATTTCTTCACTATGGGAACTGGCGGTGGATATGATAAAATCAAAATATTCCACAATACTTTATGGAATGTCTCAGTTACTCCTATATGGTTCAGAGCTCCTAATAATACTCCTACTCAATGCGAAATGAAAAACAACTTCATTTATCACACTGGTGAAATAGAATTTAGTCCAAAATCATCCTGGGATTTAGGATATAACTATTTCTATAACACTTGGAATGTTCCCGGACTTTATTATGATTCAACCTCAAAATCAGCTCATACTTTAGACTTAAACGGAATTTTCAATAATAATGCTAACTGTAATTATTGGGATCAAAATGTGCCAGCTTCATGCTTACATCCCAGCAAAAATCCTGGATATTTCAAATTAGAAAATGCCGGTACTGCTACTTCTGTTGATACTGATTTCGGTGGATGCGAAAGAAGTGCCAAAAATCCTACTGTTGGTGCTTTTGAATATACTGAAGGATGCGGCTCAGATGAAGTCGTTGATGTTGTCACTGATGTCGCTGATGAAACTGATGCAGTTGATACTACCGAAGGAACCACATCAGAATATGATGTCAAAATTAAAATAAATTATTGTACTTCTAATGGTCAAATTGTAAGACTTGTTGGTTCTCATTGCTCTTGGAGTGTTGGTTCCTGCACTGCTATGACAAATGAAGGAAGCTGCAATTGGTCAGCTACTTTCACTACTGCTCAAACTTTCAATTATAAATTTGTAATTGCTAATGGAAGCTCAGCTTCAAGATGGGAAAGTGATCCAAATAGACAATTCAATGGAGCAAGTTTGAAAAAACTTGCTGATTCTGTTGCTACTGGAAGCTATGAAACTTGTACTTATAAAAAAGTAGGAAGTGTTATTACTATGACTTGCTTCTGGAGATAAATGAGATGAAATTTGGTAATAATATTCTTAAATAGTATATTTAACTTATATTAAATGTTATATATCTATTGATATAAACTTATTTCAAACTCAATTGTCATATAATTGTTTTAGGATTAATTATTTAATTTTTCATTAATAAATAATTTTTATTATTTTTTTTAATCATTTATTTTAAATTTTAAATTCATTAAAAATACAAAAATTCTATGGGGATTGGGGATTGGGGAT
>NZ_JAFUHT010000036.1 GCF_017468685.1 Methanobrevibacter sp. | reverse complement strand
GAGATAAACAAGTTTTTCACTACTTGTAGTGGTTGTAACGGTAATATACTCTCCATTGCTACTGAATGTAGTGCTTGATGGAATAGTGAAAGCATCAGTATTAATCCCATAGAAGAAACAATCTTCAATAGCGTATATTTCTGATGAAAAAGTACCAACCTCAGCCTTAAACTCAATATCACCAACACCCATGGAATTATACAATTTATCCGCCTTACCAGTACCATCAGTATTAACAATATCAATCAAATTATGAAAGACATAAGTTCCAGATGCAGAAAAAACACTTGAAAAATCAAAATCATATGAGGATAAATCCTCATAATGAGTATTATCATAAACATCAGTATACATCAAAAGATTATCCTGAAACCTAACATCAACATAATCACCAGCACCATCAATAACATAAGTACCATTATCATAAACAGTAAGACCGGCATCACTCAATTTAAGATAACTTGCATTGTCACCTACTTTAACACTCATAACTGACCCAGACTCACGAGAAATCGCAAAAGCATCACCCACTACACTCGGATAATGTGAGTCCTGACTGGTCCAAAACTGCACAGGTTCATCACTTGCTGCAACAGGATTATCGTTGCTATCAAGTAATTGCACTCTTAAAGTTGCAGTATCAGCATCTTTATGTGAAAGAATTGTTTTTCCATCAACCTCAGTAATACTGCATTTTGTGTATGCGGCATTAACAGTAACCGGACTTGAATAAGCACTGTTATATGTTGCATCACCTGCATAATAAGCTCGAAGTGTGTAACCTGCATAACTTCTCACTAACTCAGATATTTCACCATCACTATTTGTTAAAGTTGATACGATAACATTATCTGATGAATCAAGGACTTGTAAAGTAACACCAGATAATCCCACACCTTCATATTTTATTGATGCTTCAATGTCAATAATGTCAAGACCAGCAACTCTGCGACTTGCAGATAATGCTAATACAGGTATTTTCTTTGAAACAATCAGATTAACAGTATTTGAAGTTAAATCATTTGGATTCTTACAAGTAATACTATGAGTTCCTGAAACACTTGGAGTGAAATTGAATGTCGCAACACCGTACTCATTTGTGTTACTGGAACCAAGTAATGTTTCACCATCATAGAAACGAATTTCCTGATTACTCATTGGTATTCCAGTCTCATCAAGATATGTTGCTGTTAAAATTGCAGTTTCACCAATTGTTAAACTTGAAATGTTACTGGATAATATCAGACTTTCATTTACTTTGATGATGTGTTGATCATGAACTATATTGACTGTTGCATCAAAACCAATAACATGATCCAAATCCAATGTTTCAAATGGTATGTTTACAGGTGTTCCATATTGTAATGTAATTGTTAATGGTGTTACTGTTATGTTGTCTGTACTGGCATCTGTGCAGACATTAACATCACTTATGCTGTATACTTTCATTTTTATGGTGTATGTACTGTTTCTGAACCGTGGATTGATTAATGTTATTGTTCCGATGTTGGTTAATGTTTCATTTGTGATTAGTATTCCGTTATCAACGATTGTTGTACTTTCTAAGTTAAAGAGGTAATCTGCGTATTTTCCATGCACGGTGGAATTTTTAATTTGGATTTCCTCTTGGAATGGGTAATTTTGTTTTAATCTGTATACTAATGCGTTAAATTCTTGCATGTTTAATGCATCATTGATTTGTTTGTAACCAGTTAATTTTATTAGTCTGCTAAACTCATCATCGTCTGAAACGAAATCATAATAAGTTTCCTCAGTATTTTTATTTGCGATTATGCATTTGTTTTCAAGGATTTTATCATTATTGTTGCTTGATGTGATTTCTTTACAATAGAATAATGGATATATCCTGTAAATACTGTCTGTAATGATTGTTTCAACTATGAATAAATCACTGGATAGTATTTCTGTTAAACTTAAACTTATGTTTTTTATATTTAATCCGTGGAAGTATTGTAATTCAGGATTGGTTATGTCTGTAAAATACATTTTATATTCCCTCCCAATCAATCTTGTTAATTGTATTTTCGCTTTGCCAGTCTGCACGAGTTACAACAGCATTTGTCTTATACACCCAGTCTGTACCGGTTACACAATAACAGATGCTTTCATTTTCTTTATCTTCAACTGGACTTGTAAAGACACAAGTTTCAATTTGCGGATAATAATATTTAGCAAAGACATGACTTTGATTTCTGTAATTTTCAAAGAATGGTAATTTATTATCCTCTTGCAGACTTTCATGTGTTGCTGTGTTGATTGTTGCTGTTAATCCACATCGGATTAATGCTTGTGCAAATCCTATGTTGATTTGATTTTCACATAATGTATTGTCTTGATAATCTATGTCAAAGATACTGTTTGTGATTTCAGCATCACCATCTGTCTGATAAAGGAATGCTGGATTGTCTTTATCAACATAAGTTAAATCATTATTCAAGTATTTGCAGTTATCCACGGTTAATTGTCCACCATGGAATATTGCACTATGGTTGTTAATGAATGTGCAATCGTTTATTCTGGTTGTGAAATCTGAGTCTACGCTTAAACTTTCCAAGTCTACATCACAAAAGATGCAGGAACCGAGATTGTTATAGTCTGCTGCAATGTTGTTTGTGAATTTTACTTTTGTCAGTTCTAATATTGAGTTTTCTTTTTGTATTATTGCAGGACTACCTATATTAAGTTCTGCATTTTCAAGGATTAATTTAACCCCTTCATTTAAAATGATTGAATGATTGTTTAAAGTTAATTTGTTATCCTCACCATACACTATTACATCACTACTAATCTGAATATTTGAAGTTAAACCAAGGTCTGCATCAAGTTTCAAAACCTTAATACCCAAAGCCAATTGAGTCATCAAATCAACTTCATTACCAATAGTAACATACTCACAAGGAATAATAATATCAAACACACCATTATTCACATAAGTATTAGATGTAACTTTTAAACTAACTTTAACACTATTAGTATCCAATTTATTAGTTAAATCCAAATCAAAACAATAATCCTCAATATCATCATCATAAGTAACCGGCAATACAGCATCACCATATACTATTTCCATATTCAAAGGAGTATCATCAACCATACTACCACCAGGTAAATATTTCTGATCAACTCCTAACGGAATGTGATTAATTTTACCGGCAAGACAATTATTATTAAAGTTAAATACTAAATCAGTTTTCTTTAATAAAATCATTAAAAAACTATTGTCACCTCTATAAAGACCTAAATTCATTATAGTATAACTACTTGCCCTTTGTCCCATTGGATTTATCTTTTTAATACTTTTTCTTGTACCCAACTCATCTTTTGTAACTAAAATATATTTATCAATTGGAATAAAAAATCCAGTGCATTTTAATATACTAAAATTATCATGATAACTGCACAAATACAAATACAACTGAATATTATCATAAGTTGTAGTAATAATTAATTTATTATTGACAATCTCAACAGAACCAGGGTACACAACATCTCCATTAAACCATGAAAACCTGCCAGTCCAAAGACTATTACTAATATCAAAACTAAAATAATGATTATCACCACTAACAGTATGTGAAACTTTCACAAAATCATACTGCACTTCCGAAAACTCATCAGTACCAATCAAACTTGTATCAACAACAAAAAACTCATTAACAAAAGTATTAATATCTATTGTATTAATATCTTCAACAGTTAAAAAACCAGTCATATTTTATTCCACCTCTGTAACAATTCCAGTAATCTTGTCAATGCTGAAACATCGACCTTTCAATTCCAGATAAAAATCATTACTCCTTTCCACAACTTGACTAAGAATGCTAATGAAATCAATATCAAATTGCTCCTCATAATCAAATTGTAAACGGAGTTGAGTCACTAAATCCTCATCAGTAAACAAAGGACTCACAACCATGTTAAACCACTCCCAAGGGCAAATTTTTTACTTAAAATATTCTTTGTCTGCTCATCAGCAATACACATAAAACCCTCATGCAAATACTCATTATCCGAAGTTAAAGTATTATTATGAGGATTAAAATTAGCAACATTCTTAAATAATGTTAAACCATAAACATCAATTAAATACCTTGTAGTTAAATGACCCAATCGTTCATAAACAATTCTCTCACGATAATCAGTATCAGACTCATCAATCTGCCTATAAACACTATAATCAGTACCTATAACATCAAGATAAGCACCTTCTGCCTCACTAAGAAACACATTACTGAAAAAATCATTATTATAATATTCATCTAACCAAGCACCAACCGTTTTATCAATAACCTTACTTGCCGGATTATTCATATCCTTTAAACTACAATTATCAGCCAAACGATTAATAATGCCCTCACCAAAATCAGACATAATATCCCTATGCTCCTACAATATTTTGATTAATTAAAACAGTACCTAACCTTAAAACACCATTAGCTGCCGGACTAACTGTTGTAATCTCATCAGTATCACCAGTAACAAAACATTGCACACCTTCAACAAAATTCAAATCCTGCAATGCTGAATACAAACCATTACGAGTTAAACTCTCATCAATATACAAACCAGTATATTCAAGTCCATCACTTGTGGTTCCACCATCAAAATAACAACCTAATAATTCCTTAATAAGATTATTATCAATTAAGTTTTCAACATCAAGATTAACAGTTAAATTCACCATCGTATATGTTGGTTTATCAACACTAAATTTATGATCAAGTACAATATTCTCAGCCATAGTGAACTGCACAAGAACCTGCATAAGTATGTCCTCAGGAGTTTCTTTTACATTACCATTCACCAATACGATTTTAGTATACTTCGGTTCCTGGTTATCTGTATCATCAATGAGTTTTACATCATGCACACCATCAACAGACTCAGCAAGGTTCTCATAATATCCAAGACTGCCGAAAGTGTCCTGACGAATGAAACCTAATAATCTCTCACGATAAACATCGTCCTCTTCATAATCAGTTCCACCCGTAAAATCTTCAAGATTAGTACATGTTACACTTTCATCAACATTCTCATCATCAAGAACTGTTAAAGTATTAGCAGGGATATTCCCTTCGGTTCCCACAGTTAAACAAGTACAATACACTTCACTTGATGTGTCACCTGCGATAATTGTGCATTCAGTATCTGTTTCAAATTCTAATCCGAGTTCTGAATCAACAATTACAGTTTCCTCAGGAATTACAATATCCTCAGTTACCGCTTCCGGTATGCTGAATGTCACTAAACCTATTGCCTCTTGACCCTCATCACGAGGCAAGTTAATTAATGGATTAGCACCGTGTAAATCTAACCATTCACCATAACTGGTTGTTATGAATGCAATCTTAGATAACTCATATTGGTCTTCCATTAAAGTATATAAATCAACAGCTATGGATTCTAAAAGATTTCTTATTTCAGAACCCTCATTGAAATCAGTTACCTTAGTTTCTCCGATTTCTAATTTTTCATTATAATAATCAATCATCTGTTGAACTAAAATAGTTCTGCTTATTTCATTTCCGACAATATTATAAAAACTTTCATCAGTTATTGGCAATGTCCACACCACCATCTTCACTTATAACAAGATTTAAATTAAATTCGGAGTCCTCATCATAATATAAAGTTAAATAGGTGTTGATTTCACCAACACTATTATATTGTAACTCTATATCATAATTTAAAATCCTTGGTTCTGCATCTAAACAGTTACTAATTTCTAATTTCATGAAATCCAAAGTATCTTTATCATGTTTCCAACCAATGAAACCGGTTAAAACACTCCCATAATCCATATAGTATAAACCAAGACTATTCAGATTATTATTCAAACGATTAAGAATACTTTGAACGAGATTATCCTCATCAGAAATCAACACTAAATCTCCATCTTTAAATTCCCAGTTATTGTTGAAATCAGTACCTAAATCATCAATGTCCTCCACTATTCTCACCTCGTTCACTGGCATATAAACCAGGGCAAGACTCAACAAAATTATTGTTTTGGAAAATATGTCCGTCCTCACCAATGCGGAATACATAAAAACCATCAACAACCTCATAGTTTTCAACAACCTCATCTAAATCAACAGAACCAGTTTCTTTAACAATAACTTTGTCTCTAAGTTCCCTTTTAACAACATCTTTATCAAACATATACTATGCAACCTCACTTTTCATTATTTATTAAATTTTGCACCGTTGTATTCCTTATGACGAATTCCTGATCTATAACACAAGTCGGCAGTTTTCCATTTACCACCTATTTTAACACCATTTAGATAATGACCTTCAACATGGTAAATAACACAAGGTATATTCTGCACATCACAACATGCCTTGAACAATCTTGCTCTTTCAGCACAATTTAAACTCTTTGGGTGTTTGAAAGCATCAGATGCACATTTGTACTTGCAATCATTATAAGATGGAACTGTTGTTGGAATAATAGTGCATAATTTTTTATAAACTTCCTTTGCAGTTTTGCATTTCTTAACAAACTTATGATAATTGGTTCCGGTTTTACCAATGGTTCCCTGAGCAAGTTTAGATTCTGATTTATTCAGTAATTTACTAATGTTAATTCTACCGGATTTTGTCGCAAGATAATAACTGTCATGACAATGTCCTTTACCATCACTTCTTTTGCTTAGACCATTATCTTTTTTAACCTTAGTTTTCTTACTCTGTGATGTAGTTTTATTAGATTTATTATTCTTATTCACTGCATCATCATATGCTTTCAGAAATGCCCTGTAATTATCCTTATACTTACTGATTGAACTTCCGAACGGGTTTAACTCTAAATCCATTGTGAATTTATTACCATCATTGTTAATGGTTGTGCCTTCAATATACCATCTGTTTAATTGATAACCGCTAAATCTAGAATAACTACTGTTTAAAACACTTGCAATAGTTGTGAAATTACTTAAATCAAACTCTTGTGGCAATTCAGTCCATAAAAACATGTTGGTATGCACATTCTTTAAAACCGGATTTCCCAACGGAACAGTAATGCTTAATTTCAGCAAGTCACGGACACTATCTTGAATCTGCTCAGATGCCTTAGCTTTTTCCAAAGCAACATTATTTGCAACATTACTGGAAACAACAGTTTTAGTTGTTTTAGTTTTTGCAGTTGGATTATTCTTTTTGAAACCAGGGAAATGAGCTGCAATTTCTTTTGCATTCTTACCATTAGCAATACCTATACCTGCATTTAATAGTTTTTTACGAGGATTACTCCAACCTTTAAAACTTGAAGGTGAAAAATTGTCATCATGAGCACGGACAAGCCATGTTAATTTATCGTTTAGTTTAGCACCACCGGGTCTTTCTAAATGTCCGATAACCATACTGGCATTTCGTTTCTTTAAGATGTTATGATAATGACTGCTGTAACATTGCTCTTTAAGTGTTCCGGCACATAATCCGCCATATAATGTGAAATAAATACCGTTCTTTTTAACTTTGGTAATGTCATTGTAATGTGTACTTGGTCCTATTCCACCGACAGTTACCTTATATCCTCTTTTCCTGAGGAGTTTGGCAATGTCATTCATGAGTTTTTTATCAGCACTTTTGCTATTAATATTATCAGTATTCATGTATACATGAATGCCTGACCCTTCTTTTCCCACGGTTTTTGTTGAAGTAACCGTTTTTTTAATCTTAGTGGTTTCATTTGGGTTATTAATACTGGTTGATATGTCACCAAAGAATGCAGATAAATCTAATTTAAGTAATGTTTGACTGGAATAGAACTTATTAACTTTCAAATCATCATTGCGGTTTACCTGCACACCAGTTATGATGTTTGTTGTGTCAAATGTGAATTTCCTATTAGCAACCTCTGCGGTTGTTAAGTATAATCCACCACTTAACCAATCTGCCTTGCTGAATGGTTCAATATGTAATATTCCATACTGGTCAAAATAAACATCAATGTAATGGCCACTTGCAAAGATAATATCCCTTATAGCTTCAATATAGGTAGTGTTACGGATAATTAACCTACTGGTATTTTTCATTACATTGCCTTTAATACCATTATTCCAGAACCCTTGATCATACATTGTCAATGGTTTCAGACCGGATAATGTTTCTTTCCATGCAGGATTTTTCCTTGTTTTAGTGCTTGCTTTGTTAATGCCTACTCGTCCACCAGTCATTAAAAAGATTAATACTTGGTAATAAGTCTGTTTGGCATTTCCTTTCACTAATTCAAACTTGCCTTGATATTTACGGGACCAGTCTTGACATTGATATTCATATAAACCAGTGTCCTCATCATAATCGACTTTCAGGATTAATCCTCCAAAGTTTTCATGATAAGGTGAAATAATCATTACACAGAAAACACCGGTTGTCAGGTCAAGATATTGTGGACTGGTGAATGTTGCAGTTTTTTGTCGCATATCAGTTTCTTTTATCTGATATTTGCTCCAATGAATATTATTCATACCATTTATTGCATTTTTAGTTAAGTGTAATGCATTTGCATTTACCATTCTACCAATGAGAATATAAGACTGGTTTTGCACGAGATTAACATTATAATAAGTTTTTTCAACTGTTTTTGTTAAAGCCATAAACCTTTACACCACCCTTATTTGCATAATGCTTTTAAAGTTGCAGCATTAACCTTACCAGTGACTTTGAGTTTCTTTTTAGGTTTTTTCTTATTATATGCCTTTTGAAACTTCTTAACTGCATTTTTAGTGTCCTTGGTGAATGTGGTGTCCTTGCCGTTTTTAATCATTGCCTTATATTTCTTTTTGGACAAATACCCTTTGCTTGACAAGACAGTATTCAGATAACCAACACATTTATTTTTCAATTTATATTTCAATTTTTTTGTTTTACATTGACTTAACTTCCATGATGGAGTTGAATGTAATTTTGCAGTTTCAAACTTCTTTAATGCTTTTAAAACATTAGTATTAGTGTTTTTATATTTATAAGTCACTAATGGAGTGTAAGTTATAAACTTTAATTTCCAAACAGTATGAGTATCATAAACCTGTTTCCTTGAATCATTACCAATAATAATGTAAGTATCATTGGGAATGTCAATAGCATCAGTAACAACCCAAATCGGTTCCATATTATTAATCCAATCAGATAAT
The DNA here is from genome assembly GCF_017468685.1 of Methanobrevibacter sp. NCBI lineage: Archaea > Methanobacteriati > Methanobacteriota > Methanobacteria > Methanobacteriales > Methanobacteriaceae > Methanobrevibacter > Methanobrevibacter sp. The sequence continues at coordinate 42,974 of NZ_JAFUHT010000036.1, read as the reverse complement.
TGTTTAGTAACCTTAACATTATTCCATAACTCATCACGACCAATGATAACTTCAATTTCAAAAGTTATACCTGTACTGCCGTTATTAAAAAAATGCTTATACAGTAAACCAGTATTAACATCACGGTTTAAATCAGTGATATTAATATTCAAATCAGGTTTAACATTAAAACCATTATCACTAATAACATGCAAGTTAATTGCATTACTCACATCATTATTAACAACAAGGTTTTTAGCTAAAATTTTAAAATAATTCATAATCTACACACTCCTTCCGGCAGTTGTATTATTCCACATGAAATAATCCCGTATAACACCAATTATTTCATCAACTCTTTCCTGTTTATCAACACTACCAATGTTTAATGTTAAATTCACTGTTGTGCCTTGACTGTTATCATCAGAACCAGTACCATTAGCAGTTGTATTGAAATCAAATGTTGGAGTTCCAAAACTATTAACCATATTCCTTGCAACAGAACCCATATCAAAATTAAATCGTCTTGGTGCATCTTCCATTGCTTTTAATTCGCCTTCAAATGCATCATACATAAGACCCGGTGAATGCTCACCTGAACCAGTAATCCAACCGATAACCATTCCAGCACCACCAGCAGTTAAGATGTTTGCAATTCTCATTGCGAAATCTGATGCCATTTGCAACATCTTATTTAACTCACCTAATAATCTTCCAGGTAATGAACTTATCCATGACATGAATCCATTGACTGCATTAACTGCTCCGTTTATCATTCTTTGACTGAAATTATTACCGAAACCTAATGCTCGTGCAAGGACATTAATAAATATTATTCCTAATTGTGCAGGTAATGTTGCGATAAATGCTAATACACGGATAATTGTATCCATTACTTGATTTCCGGTTAATTCTACATTTGCAGGTAGTAAACCACCAAGTGTTGTGATATAAGTCCATACTTGTTGCAAACCAGATATGATCCAATTGACAAAATTAGCAACTGTGGTGTATATGATTTGCCCAACCATAACAAATGTTGCACCAAGATTATTTACAGCATTCCGTACTTGCTCATTATTAAAGTATAAGTAAACAAGTAATCCTATCAGAAATGCGATTGCTAATGCAACAATCATAACTGGATTCGCTGACATTGCAGCATTTAATAACCATTGTCCTGCCGCTGCGATTTTACTTGTTAATCCGAAAGTTTGCAGTAATGTGATAATACCATTTATTCCAACTGCGAAACTACCGACTTGACCTAATAATCCTATTACACTTGTTAAGGGTGAAATGATTGGTGCAAATGTTAAGCTCATATCTTCCCATGCTGCGCCTAATTGGTCCACAAGGGTTTTGTGTTCTGCTTCCTCATTTGCTAGTTCTTGTAATTGTCCTTCATATTGTCCGGTTAGTTGTGTTGCATTTTCAATACTTCCTGCTTGTAATCCTAATGCTTGTTCTAATGCCCTGGTATCACCGTTGGATTCTTTCAATGCCTCATTTAATCCTGACAGTGCTGCTTTTCCACCACCGAATTTTTGTGTTGCACCGGCAATGATTACTGATGCTTGGTCTACATTGAACCCTAATTCTTTAAATTGTGCATCATATTTACGGAGGAAATTATAATAGTTGTCCATTCCACCAACAGTGTTTGAATTAGCATAAGCCAGTGCATTAAAACTTGATGAAACATTATTCATATCTACACCAAGAACACTTAACTCTTGACCGAGACTATTTACACGACCGGCACCCATTCCAAAAGCATCATTAATCTTATCCAAGTCAGTAGCAGATTGTGCAAGGTTACCACTTGAAACTCCAATCTGGTCCAATGACTTGACATACATCATTGCCTCTTCCTGTGGGAATGTAGCATTACTGATATATGAAATCATACTCCGGAGTTGTGGTTCTGCAATACCTGTCTGAGTAGCCAATTGACCAACGGTAATTGATGCAGTATTCATCTCTTGACTTAAACCCTCTGCCTCCGCAGCAATACCACTAATCTGCTCAGCAGCACCAAGCAGACTTGCACCTTCAATTACACCAAGACTTTGATTTAACTCATCAGACTCAGTTTGTGCATTATCAAGACTATCACCTAATGCATCTGCACTTGTACCGGCATCATCTAATCCTGAACTGTCAATTGAACTTGTACTGCTACTTAACTCATCTGCACTTGTAGCCGCATCTTCCAAAGATGTGCTTGCACTATCAGATGCAGTACCTATCTCATCAACACCAGATGATAATTCGGACATACTGGCACTTGCACTGTCAGCATTAGCTTGCAACTCTTGAACTGCACTTGACAAATCAGTAATCGGTGTTTTATCCGCTTCCGTATTAATCCGAATATTTAACTCATTTGTAGCCATAACTTTTAACCTACCGTTAATATTGCATCTTGTTTGGATTTAAATTTCCAAACAACTGTTCTCATTGCATGAATACTTGAAACTTGTAATGGTGTTAAACCACGCATTTCACCATTGTTTAGCTTGTAACCGGACAAGTATAATTCTGACAAGTAACCATACTGTCCGTTTTCAATATCTAAAACCCCACCAATTCTTTAACCAGTTCTTTTTGCTCTGCCTCATCTTGTTTGATTCCAGATACTTCACAGATTAGTTTGAAAATATTATCTGCCACACCACCAGGCATTGATGAGATGAGGTCTTTTGGGAATTCTGATCCATCTCTTTTGAATAAGCATTTGCTGAGTATGAGATTTGTTAAATCAGTTTTTTTTCTTTTGAATGTTAAGACTGATTTATTCCATTCCTCTATTGTAACTGGTCTTATTTGTGCTCCGACTTTTTTTATTCCATTTTTGGTTGGGAAATCGACTGTGATGTCGATTTTGGTGTCTTTGCCTTCAAGTATTAATACATCTAAATCGTATATTTCCTCTTCTTGTGAAAGGTATTCTAATTCTTTTTCTTGTTTAGTTTTCTTTGCCATAAATATTAATCCTCCATTTGATTAAAGTTAATTGTTAATCGTGATGTCTTGTTTTAATTAAAAGACAATTCCATTATCGTTGATATACTCTAAATAATCATATAAAAATAAAAAAAATATGTATACTAAACATATAAGAAAAAAAGTTTAAAAAAAATATTTTAAGAAACACCAAAAAAAGTGTTTCTTATTCATACTTCCTTTCCCTACGAGCAGCACGGAACTTCAAATTCTCAACAGTCTGCTCATCAGGATTAATCTCATAGTCATTACCATCAGTTAAACAATCATAGAAATTATCCACAACAGTATAAACCTCGTCACCCGCTTGAATAGTCTCACGGACAGTAACCATCTCAGGTTTAGCTAACATACCCTCAACAGTTTCAGACAATTCCTTATGAGTTGCCATATCCTCATACCTAACCTTTGAAATCTCAATAGACCATGGTATTTTATCAGAACCCTGAGTAATGACACCATCAAAAGTTGATGTACTTGATGAGTTAGTTTCAGGAGATGCTTTAATCCCTGTACCGTACATCATCTTTTTACCTTTAATAATAACTTCCTTATCAGCCATACTTATTCAACCTCGATTCTAACATACACATTAATAGTTGTAATGACACCAGCAAACAAGAGACTGTCAATATAAACTTCCACGCAATCAACATCAGTTTTAGCAACACTATAATTAATGTCCTCTAATAAATCTAATGTATTAACGCATAAGTCTTTAACACGGTCCACTTCTTGCTTAATTTCATTCAAAGTCTTAGGTTTGTTTTTATCACCAAGGAACTCATGTAATGCAAATTGTTTCACCACATAATCCCTTACACGATTAATATACAAGTCATAACCGTTTGGTTGCTCACTATTCATAACAACATAACGGTCATTAGCACGGTCTTGACATTTAACAGTAGTAATACCTGCTTCCAATAACTTTTTACCGCTTCCACCAGTTTCAAAACTTAACTCAGGAGTTACACCGGTAATCCCTTCAACAGTTTTCATGGTGAAACTATTACCAACATTCATACCTGCGACTAATCCACAATAATATGCTGCACTTTCCAATGCAGATAAAGTAGAGTCACCAATAATGAATTGTTGAGTTAATAAACCATAACAGAAATCACCTGCTAACGCTGCACTTGCAACATTCGCATCATCACTTACACCAGTTAAAGCACCGATATAACCAGCAGGGAATTTCATCTGGAAACATTTTTGTAAATACTGGTCAATCATTGGAATAAAAGTATCAGATAAAGGAGCGGCAATAAATAATATATCCCAGTCCTCACCTTTAATTTTAGCCAAAGAACTGGTTAAATTATCAACAGTAATGTCTTTATGTACAGTTTGACCTTCTTTTGTAGTTACATTAACACATAAAAGACTAGATGCACCTTTAAACAAATAAGGAACTACCGCACAACCATTATAAGATGTGTCAGTACCAAATGCTTCCTGAGCATCACCAACAGTAGCAAACAATTGCGGGTCAGTTTCAGTGGAATCAAAAGCACCAATCACTGCAATTTTACCACTCATTCCCGGTCTGTTAATCAATTGTGTTTTCTTTAAAAAAATATTAACACTTGGAACCTTAGCAGTCATAATAATCCTTTAATCTCCCATTTTAATTTTTTTGAACTTATCAAGAACTTTATCAAATTCCTTTTTATCTTGAATTTTTAGATCATTCCTTTCAATGTAAAATTTGAATCCAACTTTTAACATGTCCGGAACTTCTAAATTTTCAATTTCAGTTATATAATCAAAATCATTCTCTTTTTTTGACATATAAAATCATTCCAGTTTCATTTTATCCAAAATCACTCTGCAAACTTTATAATCCTCATCAGAAACAGTAAAATCAACAGGTTCGGTTGTGCATTGAACCATGATATGACCTCTTGTTAAAACATAATCACGGTTGAACTCAGGATTAATATTCCTGATGACTGGTTTGTTTGGGAATTTATCAATGTTATTCATGATAACACGGCAAATTTCCTTGCTAACAGTTTTAATCAAGGTTATAGCTTCCTCATAATCCCCTTGCTTTGTAACAATTAATATTTCAACAAGGTCACGGAACTGTGAAAACTCATAACCAGTCTGATTATTTTCACTTGATACACAAGCAATAAAAATACTGTTAGACTCTTCCGCAACTCTTTTATTGGGATACTGAATAAGGAAATCAGATAACAAACTATCAGGATTATTGGTTTGCTCATCAAGTAATAAATCAAAAATAATATTATCAGTAGACAACATAAAAAATCAGTTTCTATTAATAGCAATATTCACTTTCCTTAACATTATCTCCTCGGCAATCTGACTTGTACGGTCAAATGCAGGAGCAACAAATGGACGAGGTCGAGCAGGACCCGCACTTTTACGGAAAACCAATTCACCAGATGGTGCATAAAATGCTAATGCTTTTGCACGGATTGGATAAACTGGTCCTCTGCCGAATTCTAAGGCCATTGGGTAAATGTGATTGATGGTTGTACCGACAAGATAAGTGTACTCATCAACCTCCTCAGCATAAATGCTTGATGCTAACATACCACTTGGATTGTCGCATGCTTCACTTATGATTTGGTCTTGAAAACTACGGTTTCGCTCTGCAATGTCCTGAACACCTTCTTGACTTCCTTCATGAATGCCTGTGATTAATTTATCAACATAATCAACTGCATCATCAAAGATTCCATCAATGTCCTCTGTTTCAAGTAGGAATTTTAAATCCTCTAATTCTGTTGTATCGACCTCGACACTAATTTCTGTGTCAAGTTCGTCCCATGCACCCATAAAAAAGATTCTCCTTTCACACCATAAAAAAAATAAAGTAAGATTTTTTTTTAAAATTCAGTATGCATAGAAACCATAAGACTTAGAGGGTTTTAACATTTCCTTAGCTTGAATAATAAGTGAATCTCCATAACCAATAGTTACAGACTCATCAATATTATCATTACTGCGTATATTATATTTCCGCCAAAGCAAACCGGCAGTCCATAAGATTAATGCTGTATCTACACTCATTAACTGCATAAGTTGAGTTTCATTTAACTGAGTATATGCACATGCATAATCTTTGGCAGTACCGTAAAAATGAATGATCTCATCAGCAGCTATTTTCTTATTATACTTTGTAGCTGCTAATTCTGTATCATCTAATACCCACCCATCTAATTTTAATAAGGTTTGTGAAATGATTTCAGACTCTTCCATTTTCAAATCACCTATTTCTTTAAAAAAAGAAAAAAAAGATGTTTTTTTATCCAGTTGCAGTTAATGTAATTGACATAGTAGTTGTTTCGGTGGTAATGTCCTCAGTAGCAGTGTAATCCTCATAACCCTCACAAGTTACACTAACAGCTACACCAGTACCAACAGCTACACCACTTACTGTACAACCGCCACTTGAACCAGTACCATTAGCACATGATTTACCACCAATAGTGACAACAGCACCTTGAACTGGACTAGTACCATCAGTTACAGTAACATTAATATCTACGGTTTCAGTAGTTTCTTCTGTATTAGCGGAGGATTGATTAGTCTCCGCTCCCGCTGGGAGTAACAACTTTTGCAGCTAAAACATCTTTATTCCATAAGATTAAAGTGTCAAAGTACACATCAACAGATGACAAGTATGCTTTATGGTCATGCTCATAACTGTTCTCGGAAGTGATTTCATCAAGGAAACCAAACACAATGGATTCAGGGTCTGCTAATAATATTTGTTCGCCCCAATCATTTTCCGGAGTGTCAAGGAAATCAGCAACAACAACAGGAGTGTTCCAAATGGATAATTCACCACCGTGGAAGTATAATCTGTCACCCTCACCAGTTTCCCTTGCATCTGCCTCTTCAACAAGTAAACCGTAAACTAAATTGGAAACATAGAATTTAGCATTAGACCTGTTTCCTTTTTGTATGGAATACTGAGTAAGCATTTTCTTTAATTGTGGAATGAAAGGTTTAGTGGAATCAATGTCAGTAAAGTAACCCATAGGTTCTTGTTTGACTGAGGTTGGGTCTGCTTGTTCAGCCGCATCATATGCAGTTTTAACAGCAGTTAATTGTTGGAAAATACCATCAAGGTGGTCCATACCATCTTGTGTTGCACCTGATGCTTTTTTAATTCCATACATACCAATTGCTTCGGCAGATACACCTGCTCTTTCTGCAAGTATTGCTTCCATTCTTGGTAAGAATGATGCTTTTTCAATGTTTTCAAGTAAGAATGTTTTTGCAGTCCATGTAAAAGCACTGAAAGGAACAGCGATTAATGAGTTTCTGCTGAACTCAGGTACAACCTCATCAAGGGCAGTAGTATAATCATCAGTTAATTGTGCATCTTTTGGTTTACCGGTAGATGCAGTTAATCTGCCCATGTATTGTAATCTTGCTTTTACTCTGAGGTATGAAATATCATACTCTTTTGCGTCCATTACAATAAATCTGCATTCATTAATAATACTGGTTTGATTATCAACATGAACGAGGAAATTATCTGCTTCGGTCTGTTGTTTCCAACCAGGGTTATATACACCATTTTGTTTGTTTGGGTCATTTGCCCATTTTAATATGAATGGGTCACCATTCACAATGTTTTCTCTTGTAATAACAGTAGACATGTTTTATCAGCTCAATTTAATTATTTTTTTTATAAAAGATTTAATTTTTAATTTTACAACCGAATTCGTTTCTACCAGATTTTTTATAGAAATTACTTGAAACTTCCGGTGTCTCAACATTCTCGTTTTTAACGGTTTGTCTTTTGTTGATTTCAACATCAGTCTCAGTGGTTTCTTCGGTTTCCTCTGATTGCTCTTCAACTGGTTCAGTTTCAGTCTCTACTTCCTCAGTTTCTTCGGGAGTTTCATTTTTATTAACTTCAACCTCCTCAGTTTTAGGAGCACCCATTTTCTCAAATGCAGATGTAATACCAGTAGCTACTGCCTCTGGGATTTTTTGTAACAATTCTGCATTACTAATATCAGCAGTTTCATTTTTATTCACTTCAACCGGTTCAGTTTCAACAGTATTTTCAGTTTCTGTTTTAACTGGTTCGGTTTCAGTAGCTCTTTTATTAATGCCGAATTTATCCATTATCCTTTCCCATGCAGAAACGGATAAGGTTTCGTCACCAACATTTTCAGTTTTATTTTGCTCTGACATATTCTCAACCTCTTTCGCATTCTTATTAATGTAGACATTATAATCCATTACTTCCAAACCGTACATATTGCTTGGTTTATCAACAAAAGAAATAAACAAGGGTATTACTTCTTCTGCGTCATCTAAATCACGGTAATTTATTGATTTATTAATAAACCAAAATTTTTGAGTTAAAGCAATATCTGAAACACTACCAAGACTTAAACCGGTAATGTTTCCATCAAGAATGGATTGTATAATCTCCTCATTAGTTATCTTAAAAGTTGCTAACCATGAACCAGCAGGTGCGATTTTACCTGCAATAATAGTGTCTGCTTCACTAATCCAATTTGCCAATACATCGACACCCTCGTTTCTTATACGGGTGTGCATGGTATCGGTATCACGGTTGATGTATTTAGTGAAGATTTTCTTAATGTCCTGTTTGTTCAGGACATCGTTTTCATGGTCTGGTATCCCGTTCGGGATTACAACACCAGTTACATATAATTCGTTCATAAAAATTTCAACTCAAAAAAGTGGATCATGGTTTTAGTAATCGAATACTTTAATCTCAGAAACATTAAAAAAAATTAAGAAATAATAAAATGTAAAAAAATTGATTTATTTTTTTTTTAATTTTCTGCTTTAAACCATGTGAATGACATAAAATAAAATATAGATTAGACTAAGGAACCCAAAAAATAATTTTAAGTCCTCAGTCTTTTAAAAAAAATGGAGGTCATATGAATGACACCCACCAATAAATTATTTTGGTGAGACTTATTTGAAATCCATATCACACCAACAACAAAAAGCATTACCAGGTGAACCCGCAGGGTCCATCGGATACATCATTTCATCAATTTCCAAAGTAGCATCATTAACAACAATAAAAGGTTCATCAATATTCACAGTCTGCATATGATTACTCATATGCCTTGTAGTCTTACCACCATGTGTATGAATCCATACTTTTTTAGTGTAAACATCTGATTTACCTTCATTCCTGTAATTATCATTAATGGATTTTATCTCTTCCAATTTGGATTGCATCTGACTTGACCTTATCATGCTCCGTGCTGTACCTTCCAAGTCACGATAACTAAAAACATTTGATGGAATATTCAAACCCTCAGACACTAACAGATTGTTTGCTTGTATTGCCACCTCTTCTAATATTTTTCTGCGGTTGGCAAGACTTGATTCTTTCTGTTGCCTGATTAGTTTTTCGTATTCTTTTTGAGGTATCTCATATTTACTTAATACCTGCTCAACATAATTTAAGTTTTTAACAATCCTTTCAAGCTCTGCCTCAACAATACGGTTTAATTCCTTATTGGCCTTATTCCGTATGAGCATTTTATTTAGGTTATCATTACTTGTATATTTACTATTAATGATGCGGTTATAATTTTTATAAACCTCAGGTTTATTCAAAATAGCCAATTCCGCCCACAACATGGCATCAGTTGGTTTTTCAGGATTGCCCTCATTGAAACTCTTGACATAATCATCAATTTGACCATTGTTAAAGAATTGAATTTTATAAGCTACACTTTTAGTCCTTGCCTTATCAATCCTGACTTTCTCTTGAAAATACTTCATTGATTTTTGCAGTCTCAATAAAATCACCAATGTTATAAAACTTACTTTCCTCAGGTGTATCCTCTATCATACCGAAAGGTTGGCCATGGAAATATCTTTCATTATAGATTGGGTTATTCTCATCAATTTCCACATCGTTAAACTCTGGAAATGTCTTGCTTATTTTATTGATAGCTTGACCAAATGTGATGAGACCAGCATCAAATAATCTCATGGTAATGTCTGCCTCGATTTCTTTACGGTCAATGAATACAGGAGTTTCAATATCAACTTTCCCATCATATTCAAAGTATTTACTGTTGAATTGATTCATTTTATTTTCCAATGGTCTTTGACGATTGCTTAACTCCCTTGTATATATTTCATATAAGGTATTAGTTTTATTGGAGTTCATTGATTCGGTTGTATCATCAATGAGTAATCTTGCTTTTGGTATCTTGAATGTTGCAAGGATTTTACCATCTGATTTGTCAGCTAATTGAATCAAGTAATCATAATTAGACTCACTGATTTGAATGTAATCAACAGTTAAAGGAATGTTCGGGTTAAGTGTGGTTAATTCTAATGTGAATAAACCATTGCCTTTTTCCTCCATGCGTTCCTCTAAACTATCAACCTCATCTGCACCATCAAGACCAGGAGGTCTGATAATTGTCAGTATACCACTGATGAGATTTCCATCACTGATTTTCTTTGCATCTAACATATCCAAACTGACTGATGCGCTGACATGATTGAAACATGAAATCCACATTGGATAATCAAAGAAACTTGACTTGCGACCACCACCCAACCATAAACAAGTTGGTAGATCATCATCTTCGGGTCCATATTCCAGATGTGATAATTTCATTTTAATGTCATTTTGACCTGCTACGGTTTGAACTGCATAGTAACTTATACCTGTTGGATTGTCCTTTGTTTTCTGTTTGGTTTCTTTGCTGATGTATAATGTGTCAGCAGGTATTTGGTATAATCTTGCAGGTTCTTTGTTTTTATCGTAGACTATTTCACTTGCACCGAACCCGTAACTAAACCAATCGATGACTTGGTTTCCTAGTTCGTCTTGGTTGTTTTCCCAGAACTGTTTGATTTTTTCTGATGTGTTCTCATTTGTGTTGTTATTGTTGGTTACGGATATGTCGTTGAATACTGTGTCCTCTGCTAATACTTCAATGCATGTTTTGAGTAGTACATTTTGGTATATGAGATTGTCGCAGAGGTCTACGCTAAGGTATGGGTATATTCTGGTTCCGTTTTTGTCATCGGGTTTTGTGGTGGTGGGTTCGAGTAGTGTTTGGATTTGTGTTTTGTTTATTTCGTATTGTGGGTTTATTTTTGAGGGTGTGTTTATTTCCATGTTTATCATTTGCCCTTTTTTTTGATTATCGTTAAAAATTAAATTATTTTGTGATTATTAAAATTAGATTGAAGTTAAGGACAAAAAAAGATTAAAATTATGAAGATTATAAAAAAGTTTGAGGTTTAAAATTCGTTATCACAGTGTGCATTGTTTGACGATTTATTTTTTTTGTCCTTTCTCATCTTATACTCTTATATGTTTGTGTTTTTTTGTGTGTGGTGTTTTTATATGAATATTTGTATTACTTTTTATTATTTTAGTATTACTATTAAGATTATTACTTATTATTATTATTTTTATTACTATATAGTATTTACAGTATATACTATTATTACTTATATCATAATAAAGGGTATATCCCCCCTCCATAATACAATACATATGTAAATACAATATATACAAAAAGTATTTACAATATTTACATATTTACGATAATATACATCATATCCTATAAACAAAAAAAATACCACAACAAGAGTAAATACAATAAATACCTATTTACAATATTACCGCATAATCACTAATGACAATTTCCAGAAAAAAAGAATAATAAAAAAACATAAAAAAGTAATAACACGAAAAACAAAAAAAAATAAAAACCAACATCTACACCAAACACGACATAAATGTCAGTCAAGCCCACCACCAATACAATATACAAATACAAGTGAAAGCAAAAGCACACTCTCAAAAATGGATAATAAAATAATTGAATGACATTCGTAAAAAAACAATACCAATGATGGACTTGACAAACACATTAAATCGTTAAACTCAAACCAGTAACAGTTTTCTGCATCTCCTCAAAAGCATAACTCACACTATCCAACTCATCAGGAGATGAATAATTTTCCATCACAGACTTATCAGGGTGCACATAAATATACTGGTCCTGCAAAGCACGAACCGGACTATACGCCGAACCATCAACACTAACATCATACAACAATGGAATATCACGATTAATCAGCATATTGCCATTGCGGACATGATAAGCATGAGGATAAGCCCTGTTATACTTACTGCCGGTGCTTGATGCTGTGGTATCCATAACATAGAAACCCATTTTTGCACCAAGGTCTGTAAATAAGTTTTGCCAATAATTCAAAGCATAATGAGGTGCACTCCCTTGCTCCCTTTCAAAGTTTATAACTCTTGGTTTATACTGTTGATTACGAATAATAAAATCACGCAGTCTATACTCCGGATTACTGGAAGGTGTACTGTCCATATCAACCAAAACCAATTTACCATTATCAAAATAAACAAGACATGACATGGCAAACTTATCAGTACCTGTACTTGCAGGGTCCACACCAATGGTGCAGTAAACAGGTGTCCAGTCTTTGAAGTCATCTTGACTGATGAGACTTTTCATGAATTGTGATCTGTTCATGAGTAATCCTGATGTGATGACTGCGTCCCAGTTACCATATTTTAATTGTTGTTTGGTTAATTCATCTAACTTGTCTAACTGCTTACTGTACTCTTCTTGATTCAAGTATTTGTTATCGGTATAAGCAGATGAAATAAAGGGTAGTTCTGATTTTGGACTGATGAACCTTGCTTTTACCCATTCATGACCTCGTCCTCCGGGGTTGCTTCCTGCTCTCATACGGATTGGTATCGGACTATATTCAAGTTTTCTTAACCTTGAATGCAGATAATTATATTGATTCTCAGGAAATTGTGTTAATTCATCGAATCCTACAAATTGCAGCTCAGCACCTTGATATGAATTTAAGTGTTTATTATGATTAAGGTATCTGAATGTTAATGTTGCACCGGAATCGAAGATAAATCGTTTCTTTTGGTCTTTCCATTTGACAAGTCCTTTATCCTCTAAGGGTAATAGCCATTGTTTTGCTCTGTCCATTATCGCATTTGGCATATCCAAATCTTCAAGTGTACGCCTTATGATTAATGCATTGTAATTATTCCTGAGATTACCTTTATCATCTTCAACCATAAAATCCTTAGTGACATATTGTAATGCTGCCATCAGTAATGCATCACTTTTTCCACCACCTGCTTGACCACCATATAATAACTCCTCACTATTATTGGCAAGGAAATATACTTGCTGTCTGAATGGAGTGTGTGGTATGTATGGGTTTTTACAGACTGTCTTTATTATCAATGCTTTCTGTTGGTTGCTCAATCTGTTTAAAGAAATCAACATATTTTTCCATTTCCTCTTCAAAAGGTATATCCTCAACAATTTCAGCGTTCACATCAATTAATCCATCAAATTCAAAACTGCTATAAGTGGAAGGTCTGCCACATAAGTTACATAATAGTTCATGAGCTTCCTTTAATAGGTTACTGACATCTTTGGTCATCTTAATCCGTGTAACAAGACTGTACTTCTCACCATTGTCTTTGTAAGGTCTTTCAATAACCTCACCTAATAAATTATTAGCATATTTAATTAATCCTTCAATGTTTCCGAGCAGTACATCGCTCATTCCATCAAATGTGTCCTCTCGTTTCTTTGCCAGTTTTAATTGTTGGTCTGCATCGTATATTCTGACTCTTTCAACCCAACACCAATTAGTGCATAAATTCCCTAATGAAGTTAATAGTTTTTTCCGGTTTTGTGCATTTCCATTCACATTTAACATATCTGCAACTTTGCCTAAACTTCTCTCATGAGGTTTTAAATCACGGTACAGGACAAATTTATTGAAACTGTCTTGTCTTTCGTTGGGTAAAGGTTCGTAGCATGATAGTTTTCCTTTTGCCATTTTAATCATCTAAATTATATTTTGTTTAGTATGTTTTCTTTGATGTGTAATGCAATAGCTTTCATGAGGTTTGGCGGCACACTATTTCCAATCCGTTTCCATTGTGCAGATGGTTTACCAATCCATTTATAATTTGGTGGGAATGATTGCAGTAATGCTGCCTCATCTGAGTTCATGATGCGGTTTCCCATTATCATTTTCCCATATCCTTGGAATGTTATTGTTGGGCATGGTTTGTTTTCATTGATTTTTATGTTGTTAAAGTAGCTGCCTTTTGGGTGTATTTTTCCAAAATTTTCACCTGGTTTTACTTTATCAAGATTGTTCAGAACCCATTTTGTTGTTGGTTTCAGATATGGGTATTTGCTTTTGAATCCTTTTAGACATTCTTTTACTGTTTTTGGTCTTGTTTGTGGTTTTGGGTGACTTGCCGGTATGCCTAAATCTTTTCTCACACCTATGAATATCATTCTTTGCCTTGATGTTGCACAATCATAATACATTGCATTCATTAATTTGGCACGAACATCATAACCTGAGTCTTTTAGTTGTGTTAGTATGTCTTTAAAGATTAGTTTCATATCACCTTTCACCATTCCGGATACATTTTCCATTACAAATGTTTTTGGTTTTAAACCTCGCAGTAATCTGATATATTCATTGTATAATTGGTTTTTAGGGTCGCAAAATTCACGATTGCCACTAATGCTGAAACCTTGGCATGGTGGACTGCCATCAAACAATTCCAACTCACCAACATCAATGCCTGTAATTTCAAATACCTTATCCACAGATAAGTTATGAATGTCACCATGATAAATAGGAGTATCAGGGAAATTAGCATGATATGTTTCAACTGCGTGATTATCCATTTCCACAGCTAATTTCACATCATATCCTGCTTGTTTATATCCGCAACTACTGCCTCCACAACCACTGAAAGTGGATATGACCCGTGGTTTAGTTTTTTGGGAGTTCATATCCACACCTTGGACATGTGATTGATTCAACAGTGTCAGCTATTGACTCATCATATTCAGGTTCGTCATCTGGAATTTCAAAGTAACTTTCATCTACTGTTTCCTCTTGGTCCCCCCCCCCTCATATCTACAATGTCTGAGGTGGGTGTATCGTAAATGAGTGGATCATCATTAAATTCGAATTTTTGTACTTCGATGTCGAAACCTGTTAGACTTACATCAAATTCTTGTAATTTTAAGTCGTCGAGTATGTTTTGGAGTTTGTTTTTATCCCATTCACCGGACAGGTTGTTGAGTCTGATGTTTAATGCTTTTTCTTTGTTAATATCCGGTTCGTTGATGTAAATAACATCAATCATAGTGTAACCTAATTGTTTTAATGCAAGGCATCTTTGATTTCCACCAACGATATGATTATTATACTCATTAACTATGATTGGACTTATATATCCAAACTCATTAAGACTGGTTTTTAATTTTTCCAATTCCACAGGACTAATCTGTCTCGGGTTATACTCAGGACTAATTAAATCATCGATTTTCACTTTTTCTAATTTCATGTTTTATCAGCTCACATTTAGTATATTTTCAAGTTCGGATATTTACGGAATAAGCAATCCAAACTAATAATTAACTTGTTATTTAAACACTTTTTAACCTGGATTTTCAAAGTATCAAAAGTATCATCTGATGTGCTGCGATACAGTAACTTGCCATCACTGTAAATGCAGAAATCAATTAATTCACTACGGGACCTAATCTTATTAATTTTACTGACAGTATCATCAGTAACATCATTATCCCATATTTTAATGAAATTCCTTGATTCTTTAAGATTAATCATGCTGTATACTCCGGATTAATTGCCTCTTCCGGTTTCCAATTTCCATATTTTTTATCATCATTGCGGGTTAAAACCATCTGGAAATCATAGTGTATGCCGTACATTTCTAATGATGTTTTTACTTTACTCATTCCAATGTCTTCACATTCTTTTATCATTTCCTCAATTGGTATATTTTCATTATAATGTCTGCTTGATGATAATATCCCAAGTATCCATTGCATTAAACGGTCTTTTTTTATTTTTTCAAATTCCTTGTCATTCATAAAATATTATGCCTCCATTTTTATTTTTTATTCGTCATCTTGCAATTGACCTAACTCTTCCAGTTTCTGCAACAATAGCTTTTCAGCTATTTCCTCTGCTCGCTCATCAATATGATTATCAATGGTTTCCAGTTCATTTTTTTTCTGATGCTCCCTCCACTTATCAATACTCGCTATAACGATAATGGCACAAGTCAATGCGATTAAACCTGATACAATTGCAATTTCATTAAAACCTTGAAACCAAGGGTGGTTTGTAATACCATTAAAAATAAGGACTACACCGGTTGAAAATAAAGCACCTGACAATGATGTTTTCACGAAACCGAATATCCAGAGTGTTCGCTTATATGGTATTTTATTGATTAACTTCTCTGTCATCATCATCAACATCGTTTTCAGGTTGATCATCACCAATTATTTCAACTTCGGCACCAGTTTGAATGTTAATGAAATTTTGTATTGCATCGATTTGAGCTTGTGTTAATGGTACTGGTATGTGTACTGTGTCATTGTCCTCATCAAAGAAATTATTATGTCTGCTTGCATTAAAGTAGCTGAATATTCCTAATACTATTGCGGTTAAGAAACTTGCCATTACTGATATGTCCCATGGAATATTGAATCCGAGACTTACAAGGTATGGTACGATGTAACCAAGGATTATTAAGAATATACTGTTTAGTATGGTGGTTATATTACCAATATTTAAAAAATTATTCTGTTTTGTCATTTTTATCCTCTTCCTCTTTCTTAGTTTTGATTATTTTGAAATCAAGGTCGTTATCTAATCTTACACCTGCAACATAATTATGAGTATTATCACATATGAAACCACATCGGCATGTGATTAATCCGGATTGACTCATTTTTAAATGGTATCGTTTACAAATGGGACATCTTGTTTCTGTGATGTCTATTTCAAGTTTGTAAGCATACTTTTGCTGGTGCATTTTACTGTACAAGACATTAACCTCTCTTTCATTATTATACTCTAATAAAAATACTTTAAAAAAAATTAATTATAATTATTGAATGGGTTTCAAACCCAATGCTCTTTTGGCATTTCGGACTTTTTCCAATTCAGCTAATGGATTCGGGTCTGCTTTACCATGGAGGTTTGCGCCTTTACTTCCCAGTCCTCCTTTTTGTCTTTCAGTCATGACATTTTTGTATCTGTGATAATAGTTACGGTTATTGATACGGTATTGTTCTGCAAGACTGTATTCTTTGCATTTGTTTTTACAGTATTTCTTATGTGTTTTACTTGGTTTGAATAAGCGTCCGCACCAGTTACATTTAGGCAGATTGTCAAATATGACTTTGACTATGTTTTCAAACACTTCCTCAGGTTTATCATGTACATAATCGACTGTTTTTACATTGTCCATTTCATTTATTAACTGGTCGTATTTTTTTATCAGGTCATAATGTTTCTGATGTGTATAATCCTGCTCTGCCATATATGAGTCGGTTCTTATGACGATGTATAAATCCATTTCCGGAAAATATTTGTTAATCTGTTTAATAAATGTCCTTGGTGTGTTTTTATCAGTATTATAAACATAACTGGATAATATGCTCCTATCCCATATTACAATATCATATTTACTCCAATCCTCACCATAAAAACTAAAACTGCGGTCAAATGCCATAAGTAATGCAATCTCATGAGATAATAATTCATAATTCTTTAATATCTTAATAATTTCAGCATTAACCGGTTGCACTGCTAACCTGCATTTATAGGATTTTTTAGACAGGAATTTCATTAACTTTTTACACATAGTTGATTTGCCAACACCATCAACACCTTCCAGGGCAATATGTAATGTCATTTATGGTTTCCTCCTCTCTTATTCCTTTCAATTCCTAATTGTTCACAAGCATAATCAAGTCTGCGTTTATCCCAAGCATTTTCATTATACCATTGGATTATTTTTTCAGCATCACTTAAACTGTTGAAACTTCCATAAAACATTGCCAAGCCTTTTTTGTTTCTGCGGCGAATATGATATTTACCATTGACTTCATATATGAATGGAGCAACTTTATTATAAATTCTACGAGGTCTTTTATCCTTTTTTGGAGGGTGGTTCAAATAATCAAAAGCATCTTTCAAAGTTAAGTTATATTTAGATAAACTTTCACTTATTGTTGCACCATCTCGTATGTCTCTCTGGAACTTATCATAAACACTAATCATAAAAATTCACATATCTAAAATCTCAATACATTCCTCACTACATACATCAATGCAGACTTCACAATATGCACATTCATAAGCATTATGCATAAAACACTTAACACTGCTTTCATAGGTTAAAGCACCATTCGGACAAGTATTAACACATTCCATGCAATAAGTACATTTACTGTCATCAATACGGACAGTACAAAAATTAACTCCCTCAGCACCAGTCAATTCAATTCACCTCACAGGTTGATTATCATAATCCCAGTAAGCTAATGATCCAACAACACCCTTTTGCTCCTGATATTTATTACCACATTCACCATACACACGGTCAGGGATAGTGTCCAGATGCTCAAAACATAACTGACAGATACGCATACCGCTGTGCAGCATGATTGGTTGGTGTGCAAGGTTTTTGATTTCAAGTGTAATGTTTCCTTTGAAACCAGGGTCTATGAAACCGGCAGTTACATGTATTGCAACACCAAGTCTGCCGATGCTTGACCTTCCTTCGACTTTTGCAGATAAGTTATTTGGTAGTTCCACCCATTCCTTGGTTGTTGCAAGTATAAATTCATTTGGTGGTAGTACAATTGCATTGGCATTGATTATATTATACTTGGGTTCGTTATTTTTGATGTCCAGTACCTCTTCGGTTTTTACTGGACTCCAAAATTCATTACCTAGTCTGAGGTCCACACTTGATGGTTGTATTTCCTCAGGATATGGTTTTATGATTATTTCCTCAGATTTTAGTTTTTGTTTTATGGTTTTGTCTGATAGTATCATGTTTTTATTCTCATTATTTTTGATGTTTGTAAGTAGATAAAAAAAAGTGGATACATATGAGGAAAAAAAACATTGATTTTCGCAGTTTATTTTTTTTTGGAGATAATAATAAAATGATTATTAAGGGGTAGTATAGAATGCTAAAATTAGATTTGAAAGGGGGACTGATTATTAAAAGTTTCAGCGTTAAGTTAAAATTTTAGGTTATTAGTTTTTGGGTTAAAACTAAGGGTTTACATCAAGTCTAAGAAAAATAATCAGTATCTTTCATATAATTTTAACATTCTGTAAAATAATATATGTTGGTGAATGGTTATAAAGTTCAAAATAATGAATGATTTAATCATTCATCAATTGGTTTGACAGGAATAACAGTAACCTTGTCATAAGTAGATTTTATTGCAGGTAACAATTTCAGGAACCAGTCACGAGTCATAACATAAGACTCCATACACACAACCTCATCATGCACATAAAATCTGATTTTAGTATAATCAATCTCATCACATCTTTCAATTTCAACATGTGTGACATTTGGGTTAAAATAAACATACATAAAGTAATCCACCATTAAAAAAAAAGAGTTTTTATTTAAGGAATATTGATTCCTCATCACCTTTCAAGAGCTTTGCAGAGAATCCATTAGTCAATGCAATTTTACCATCGATTTTGAGTCCGGTTACATTAACTTGTGAAACTTCATGTAGTCCTTGACCGAGGTTCCTGGAATACATTTCAGCATCATCAAAGATGAATGTGATTTCATCAGTCGGGTTGCATTTTTCAAGTATACTGATAAGTTCTTGTGCTTTCATGTCTGATCAACTCCCAAAAAAAATATAAATTTATGAGGTGTATTCCACCTCACCATACCTGAGGGCAATGATTTCATTAATCATGTCTTCTAACAGGTTTGCACTCCAAGTTCCACTTACTGCATCTATGAAGTCGCATAATTGGTCGGTGCATAATATTGCGGAAATGATGTCGTAAAAATCAACTGGTGCAATCATGTTTGTGGTTCTTTTGGTGCCGCATTTAGCATCTGTGATTGTGAGTGTTTGGTATGCTCTTTTGTTGTTGTTGGTATAGATTTCAAAGGTCAAGTTTTCAATTGTGTTTTCACAAATTTTTGTTGTTTTCATATGTTTGGTCTCCGTTGTAATTTGATAATTATACTTATGTTTTCATAGTATATAAAGGTATCTGTTAAAGTATACCATAATAGTTAAAAAAAATAAAGGACACCAAACACTCCCAGGAGCATTCAGCACCCATTATTTTTCCACAGATTCAAAGGTGAAATAATAGATAAATCAAAACAAATAGAATACAAATACAATTAAATAATATGCAATTACACAATATAAATAAATTACTCATAAAACTCATCATGCAACTGCAACAAAATCGTATCAGCCGTTTTTTCACCAACACCATTCACTTTCAACAAATCCGCCTTTTGCAAACCCAAAACATCATCAACAGACCCTAAACCCAAAGTATCACAAATATTCTGAGCAGTAACATGACCTACACGATGCACATTATTATTCAACAAACGATACGCCGGACTGCCCCTTGATTTAGGAAATCTTTTCACAACAGGTCGTGTGCTTGTGCATTTACGGGCCACCTGCTCCATAACTCCAAATGCAGTTTTACTGTTTGGAACCTGAATAATACTGGTGAAATTCACAAGACTTGCAAAACCACCGTAAAATTCAGTGTCACTTAAATCACGACCAGTAACCCAATATTGCTTATCAGTAACTCGTTTCTTATCCTCATCAGTACCAACAACAATGACAAAATGATAATCAAACTTATTAGATTGATTCAATGCTTGGTTAAATACACGATAATCTTTCAAACTACTAATATAATCATCAACAGTCTTATACTCAAAAGCAACTTTTATATTCGAATCTTTATCAACAAATACATAATCACCATAAGGTAATTCAAGGACATAGGTCTGCAAACCCATATCCTCTTTATAATACTGATAAGCCGGAGCAACACGGGATTGCTCACGGTCATCAATAAAAACAGTCATCATCTCTTGAACACTCCCAGTTCAGTTAAGATTTCTGTTTCCTCTTTGGTCAATTCTCTGATGTCCTCTGCAATGCTCATTAACTTTGCACGGTCATTTTCAGACTTCATTTGTTTTTTCAATTCTCTTTTGGAATCCTGCACTGCTTTTAACTTTGCCTCTAATAAATTCATATGTCTTGTCAGCTCCCTATTATTTTTTACATTCTAAGTTACCGGAAATAAGAGTAATAACTTTATCAGTTTTTTTAGTTACCTTATTCTTATTATACACAACATGAACATCAGATAAACGATATAAATCAGTATCAGTTTTAATATAAATATCCAGTTCACCGGAATGCAAATCACGGTAATGGTCGTTTATCTCATTTCTCACTTTCGCATATAAATCATTTTTAGTATTCAAACTCATATTATCAAATCCTCATTCTATATTATTTTTTCAAATCCTCAAAATTATCACAGAAACTAACATTAATCCCGATATGATCCAAATCCTTGAAATCATAATCCATCTTGAAACCGTAAAAAAACATTGGATTCACAACACCTTGACCATCAATAACTGATGACCTTGGATAAGTAACTGCCTCAGCAATTTGACCGTTATTTCTTTCAAATGTAACATGTACAATATCTGCCGGTGTTGGGTGTATGCCTACACGATGCAGACATCTTAACATGTATCGTGCGTAGTTTTCCAATTCTTTTAATGCTTTCCAATAGATTTTGTCTATGTTTGGTAATTTGATTGTTATATCTGATGCTTTCATAATTGTACTCCTATTTGTGCTGCTACTTGTCGGATTACACTTTTTCCGATGTCAGTTCTTTCAGATAAATATGCATTCACGATTGTTTCACGGATATTGTTTAGTTCCTCTTCGGTTTCCTCATACCTGTTTAACAATGATGTGATTTTTTCAATATTTGTCATGTTGGTTTCAAGACAGTTTTTATCACTGGTTATGTTTACATGACTGATTGGTTTGTTATTATGGTATTGTATGATGTTTATGTCTGTATACATAATGTCCTCTTGAACTTGGGTTTTAAAGCTCATTAATACTCATCTCCTTAACAACATCATCTATATCCACATACACTTTCCTTGGTTCAATGATTATCTCATGACAATCCTCATCAATGGTTATTTCCATTGCCTCAATGTAGTGTACGGTGGTATCTGTAATAAAAATAAAGGGTATCCTTTCATTATTTTGAAAAATAATTTTAAGAATACTCCTGCAATGTGTGTTTTAATCATCATATTTAGTTACTCCATTTTCTTGACAAGTCTTTATCGTTGAATACTGTTTTTTCCTGACATTCTTTCATACTGCTGATATTGTCCTGAAAGAATTTCAAACATAAATCCTTTTTAGGATTGTAGTTATCACAGTTAAGATGGATATTCTGTTTACAGTTATCACACCTATTGTCCTTGTCTAATTTATTCTCACAGTATAATATGTCATCTTCACAGTATCTGTATTCACAGTCTTTAAACTCACTCATTTTTCCCAAAACTCCATTAATCCATTGTAACCCCATTCTCGACCACAATCTTTGCAAATATATTTAACATAACATTTTTCAAGGTCATACGGGTCATAATACTTTTCAATTTCAATATCCTCACTGCCACATTTAAGGCATTTAGGAATCCATATAATCTTAGGACCATCACTCACTCTTTATAACTCCATTTCTTTTTTAATCTTATCCAAATAAACAACAGGCACATCATATGCTAATGCAATATCATGTTCCAGTTTACAACCTCTGGCATTTTCCCAACCATAACCCATAGCCAGTACATCGACCATGCTCATAAACAGGATTGATTCACTAAAACATTCTAATGCTGATTTTTCATTATGGTTTTCAATTACTGTACTCATTATCTCACAATTATCATCATAATAATCGAATAATAAGTTTGCCATTTCGTTTCTTTCATCTGAGATTTCTTTATCTGTTTTGTCCTTCATTGGACTGCTTAACATGATTTTAATTTTACTCATAAATTATTCCCTCCTATGATTAAAAAATGTGTTCCAACTTATCCATATTTACAATCCTCCATGTGTTTTCAAGAATGAAACAATACAAGCAATAACCACAATCAAACCAATGAAACCATAAAAATAATATCCATAATATGCACTGGTGAAATAACTATGATTATAATCACTGCAAGTAAAAACCTCATCAAACGGTGTGTTTCTGCAAGTTTTTTCATGACCTTTACCGCAGCCGGATTGTCTTATCATTGGCACATCAGGATAATAATCATACCAAAAATGCTTACACTTAAAACAATCAACGCCTTCACTCATTCGCTCCACTCCTTAAAATCATCATAAAACTTTTCATAATCCTTTTTATTCAAAATAAGAATAGGTGCTTGACACCTATCATCACAGATAACTGTCAAACCCCTGAACAAATAACTAATGTCATTAATCATAGAACCACTATTCCCGATAGATCATACAAATAATCATACCTTGAATCTCAATCAATTCATGAGTTAGTTCACCTCTGCGTTTCTCAACATCAGTTAGTTCCTCAACTAATGCATCAGATTTAGCCACTAATTCACTAAAAGACAAGTTATTATTCTTGATTTGCTCTTCCATTACTTTTTTAGCATTTTCCTTAAACTCTTTCACATCAAACTTCATAAATAATCCTCCACATATCGATATTCTGGTCTTGGTTCAGGTAGAATACCAACTTTAACAGTAACATCACCATATTCATAGTTATGCTGAATATCAGTCAGACCATACTCTTCAAAATTATCACTTAAATTTTGAAGCTCCTCACCTGCATTTTCAAGTCCATTCAATTCAAATGTTACAAATCTTGATTTTTTCAGTAAGCTAATCAGATTAACTAACAATAAATCATTCATCATAGTTCAACTCCCAAAAAGTATAAAAATGTCTTACATCATACAATGCCCTATTGAAATCACCATCAAAACGAACAGCACGGTCATCAACATAACACACTGCCGGAGGTTTAACATTAGTAACCTCATCAACAGTAATCTCATTCTCTTGCAACCATTCCTTGACTTTCCCAATATCTCTTGCAGTTAAAATAACTACACGATATATTACTGACAATTTCATTATGAAGTCATCTGCTCCTGGTCGCATATCAAAAAGATTATCAGGGTCATAAAATTTGTAATTATTCAGGACACCATCAAAGTCAATGCAGACTACTGGTTTTTCCCTTTTCAATTTCCCAATACATTTACACATAAATCTCATTCCCTTATCATTAAATTAGCAACATTAAACACCGTGACCATTATACAACACACTATTTGCATTAAACTATATGTTACAGTATCAAATACTTGAAACCAACAATGACATACTGCTAAAATAGCTTGAAACAATACAATACTAAAACTAATTTTCAACAATGTTTCCATAATACCCTCTCAGCATCAGATAATAATTTATTCTCATCTTTTTCCATTTTATTCACCACATGATACACTATGTGAAACCGTATCACAGTTTTACATACTGGACATCTGAAAACAAAACTCTTACGGATAAACATTAATAGTAATCCGAGTTTACTGAACTTGAAAGTGTAACCACATTTGCATCTCCGTAATTTCGGATCTATGTTTTCGGTTTCAATTACATGATAATGAGTTAAATATTTCATGTTTAATCATCACTCATTCCGGTTATCAGGTAGATTAATATTCCTATAAACAGTATTCCCATTATCATTTGCAGGTTAAACATTGACATTTAAATCACTCCATATTGGAACTGTAACAGTTATGATTTTTATTTTCCTTTTTGGTCGTGGTAAGTCAATGTTTTTTTTCTGCATTATTTCATGTACATTAATATAATATTTTTCATTCATTGTCTGGTCGCACCTCTGTTAAAATTAATAGTTAATGGCTGATTAAAATAATGGTTGCAAGTGCAACTATTAAAATAATCAACCATTTATATCAAAAAAGGAGATAAAATACAATAAACAGTTAAAAAAGTACCAGTTAAGTTATATCAAACTCCTCCAAAATACGAGTCTTGCACTCTTCATTCCAACCCATACACCTGAACCTATCAACAATCTCACGCACCGTATCCTCAGAAACCTTATCCGCAGGAATACTTGCAAAAACCTTATTCCGACCATCAATAAATTTCTGAATAATATAATGCCCATTCACAAAACTATAATTCTTAGGTTTAACCTTCAACCTGTTAATCTCAAACCTAATCTCAGGACTAATAACCCAATCATTAGACAAACACAAAGCAGCAATATACTTAGCATCTTCCTCAGATTCAAACTTACCCACATGCTGATAAATACCAGCAGTCTGTTTCTGCACAGTAAACTTACCATCACGAGTTTGGCGGTAAAATTTAGCATTAGTCGAATTCATATGTCTGACATCAGGAATATCACCATTATTCCTTGCTTGATTACACATATGACTATATTCTCTACCATTCAGACCATGTATGCGGCGGACATCATGAGCTGTCAGATTCAAATTATTATAATCACTTACAAAATCCTCATAAACAGTCATACTACATCAATCCTAAACTTTTTCTTTTACTTGGGCTATTAACAACAGGTGTTTCTTTTTCTTCGGGTTTTAAAACATTCGAGATACGGGAATTATTATAGTTAATACATAAACTGTAAAACAAGAACTCATCAATATTCAAATGCTTAAAACCTTTATATGCTTGTCTAATTTGACTGAATAACTTACGATTACCGTTACTTTGAATACTTAACAATAACATATATGCATCATTAGCTTTCAAACCAGTCAAGTTATCATTAATGATCAATGTATTATCCTTCTTGATACGGACATCAATATTCTTACTATTTTCACAGAACTTGCTCATAATATCATCAAAAGTACCGACACGCAGATTGTAAATGACTTTGGATAAGTAATTGTAGTTACTGCCGATTGCGGAATATAACTTATTGAATTGTTTAAATGTTAAATCATTCTTAATCTCATTCAAATATAATAAGCAAGGTAATGAAATTTTAAAGTCCAGACTGTAACCTTGTTTTGTGGTATGAGTAATATGTCCGGTTTCATTAATCTTGACATTATTGAATAAAATCTGTTGTTTTGGATTAACTGTGAATAAGTCATCAGGATTATTCTTAACATTATTCGGTTTAACCTCATTATCCGTTTTGGAGGCATGGATTTTATCAAATCTTGCCTGTACTTTCTCATTGTGTTGAGGGTCTTTCAAGAGTAATAAGTCATCATGGTTTTTTTCACACATAATGGTTAATTCCTGAGTATTGGATAATACTTTTTTCATGTCCTCTTGCAGTTCCATGATATATTTATGTGCTAAGTGTAATCCTTTGCCTTTTCTTTCAAAGTCTTTCATTAATTGTGTAAATTCATTTTCTAAATGTTTTACATTATCATTTAAAATCGCAAGACCATTACTGAAATTATCAAATTCAGCATCACTAATACCACCATTATTGGCAGTTTGAAATATTTTCATAAACTTTTCAAACTCATCAATGTCCTCAGATGTCAATAACATATTTTGTCAGCTCCCTTTTATTTGTATTGCTCATATAACTCCCTTGCATAAGAATACTCATCACATAACATAATCTTATCCTTACCAGCATAATATAATATGGTTTCCATCATTTCCCGCAACTCCTCCGGTTCACAACCAAGGACATTAGCAGACTTCACTAATGCAGGTTCATAAACAGTTTTACTGTTACGATAATGAGACCAAACATTCAACCATGCCTTATTATTCTTACTGATAATCATCTCATCAGTTACATCTTTACTGTAATCTTTTTCAGTTAGTAAATGAATATTCAAATTAGATTCTTTCATATTATTTAACTCGTCCTGAATGTCAGATATTGGAAACTCAGCATCACCAACACCAAGATATTTTTCAAGACATATACTAACAAAAGCAGATAAATTCGGGATTTCTGCTTTCGCTCTATTCAATAACTCTTCCTCAATCTTTATTGTAGTTGTTTTTTTCAACCTAAATCACCTTGTTTTCAATATTTTTTTTAACATTACTCAATGCAGTATTTAAAATCTCTTTACTATTCTTTAAACCTAAACCATAACAGATGACACCGATTTCATGTTTAATGTCAGATAATAACAAATCATCAACACTGGTTAAATCATACTGTTTCATTTTAGCAATAATCATATTCTCAGCATCATTCAAAACTTGCATCTCTGCATCAGACATGACACTTTCCAAAGTACCGGCAGTTTCCGGAGTCAGACCAATAGTTTCTAATGCATTGCAGTAAATACGGATTGCACATTCAGCATCAGTTTTCACCGCAACATCTCGAAGTTCACATTTTGCTCTTTCAATTGTCAAGCGTTCTAATGCTCCAAGGTCACGGGCAGTAATAGGTTTTGCAGCATCAGATTGTAATGCCGCTTGCCTTGTATTTACATAAAAATCAACTAATAATTTTTTAGCTGACTCATCAAGCCGTGGGAATATTTCCAGTTTTGCATAAGTTACATATTTCTTAAACAATTCTGGTTCAATAATATCAACATCATCAAGTAGATCATGTTTATTCAGTAAACTTGTTGCAAGTTCCGTATCGTGTTCAACCTCAATCTTATCATTCAAAGCAAATACTAAGTCGAACCTTGACAATGTTGATTCCGGAATGTTAATTTGTTCTTTGGTGTCTTTGAACTTATTAAACCTGCTATATTTTGGATTTGCAATTGCAAGTATACTGGTTCTTGCAGTCATAGTTTTCACTAATCCTGCTTTTGCCGGACTTACACTTAGCTGCTCCATCGGTTTATTCAAACTCTTTTGAGCACCTTTACTGAGTTTGTCAAACTCATCAATACATAACAGACCCGTATCTGCTAAGACTACACTTCCTGCTTGAAGTGTCCAAGCACCAGTCAGTTCGTCCTTGACTGCACTGGTGGTTAATCCTGCTTTACTGGTGTCCGCACCATCAATGTCAATGAACTTCGGAACTCTTTTTTTTAATGCAGTAATGATTTGAGATTTACCAATACCAGGGTCACCAATCAGTAATATATGGGTGGTCCATCTGTCCATTGTCTCATGTTTAAAAACATCATGCTCTGGTCTGTAACCCTCAAATAACTGCAATAATAAACCTTCCTTAACATTCTCATAACCCACGATTTCAGGTGCAATGCTTTTAACTAATCTGTCATAAATATTCGGTTCTTGACTGAGTTTAATAATCTCTTGTTTATCCTCCTCAGTTAAACGATAATCCTCAAATGCATTATTCACAGGATTAATATTATGCAGATTAATCAAAAATTCAAAGTCATTTTTCTTATTAGTTTTATCAGTCCTTTTCACTTGAAATTCACCAAGTATATCCACAACATCACCCGCTTTGAGTTTATGCTGAGGACTTGCCAAGTAATCTTGCATGTATCCTTTAAATTCACGACTATTTCCGCCAGACCTTAGTTCTAATGGTTCCTCTAATTTAACATACCTGTAATTACGGAACTCACTTAACTCCTGATTCAAACGGAATGACCGACCACCACACTCAGGACACAATGAAGGTTCCACGAGAATATTGTCATCAATATCAAGTTGAATCAATCTCATGCAACCACGACATTCAAAAGTAGCAGTTTTCAGACCAGGTGTGGAGTCAGTAATGTTTTTAATCATTGCTTTTGCAGAAATAGTATCTCCGGCATAACTTGCATCAAGCTCATGCAACATGCAATTTGGTGGTACATCTTTAATTTTAATTGTTATCCATGTTTTAGGATTGTTTTTAATGTTGATTTCTTTTTCTACATCAAGGATAATGTTATTGTAATTGTCAATGTCAAAAAAATTAAGATTAATGGAATTAACAAAGTAATCATTTAGCAAAGTATAATCCACATCTAACCTTGCTGGTCCTTTCAATTCCATTAAGTCATTTTTATGATATTTTTCTATATATTCAAGAAATACTTCATTTGGTTTTTTCATGAATATATACACCTCACATAATCCCTTTTTTATTCTATTTTTACTTGTTTGTTATTAACACGGACTACATAGAAACTGTTAAAACTAAATGTACCGTTTCTTTCAATGTTTTGAATGGCCATGACTTTTAAACCACCAATGAAATCAGTAAATTGTTTCAGATTCACATTCCTGAATACATTTTTACCTTTGGTGCTGCCTTCATTTTCTAATTCAAGGATAGATTGTACAAAGTCGAATAGTACACTACCTTTAACAATACGGTCCACATGGTAATCTGGTTTTTTCAGGTTGATGTTAATGTCAAGATAACTTTCGTCATCGTCATTAACAAGGACTAATCTGATTTTGTGGACTGTTTTTTCAACAGGTTTGCCTTGGTCATCAAATTCGTTTTCATCTGTAAAGGTTGAGGTTAAAATACCGCTAACTTGTGGTTTTCCAGTAAAAACCTCTTTATTGGATAAGTCTTTTAATCTGTATCCTGCGTATCCATCTGGTATTTCAATCATTTCCTCATAATCCATGTCTAATGTAAACATGCTCTCATTTTCAAAGCTCATTCTAATAATCCTCCTTCAACTTTTAACTGTACTCTTTTATTGTCAATTAAATCATTAATGATAACTAATTTGTCTTTGTATTTTTTAATATCCTCATTCGCAGTATTGATTTTATCCTCAAACTCCTGTAAATGTGGTTTCATTACAGCATCTTTATCTGCAATGGTTGGTTTAGTTGTAATGTTTAACTCTTTTTTAAAATCAATGGTTCTTAATAACTCATCTTTTTTATTTTTCAAGTCCTGTTTAGTATTGAATAAAGTCTTTTCCAATGGACTGATTTTTTCAAACATCAGGAACATTTTTTCATACACTAAATCATCAAGGGATAAGTTAAAAATACTTTTACTAATTCCCATTTCTCTTGCACTTTCTGAGATTTCATACTCAGGAATTACAATCATTTTTTTCTGATCCACTTCTACAACAATTGGCTCTTGTTGCAGGTCTTTTTTTTCTGTCATATCTTGTCAGCTCCATTTTTTTATATTAAAAAAATATTATTAATAGACCAAAAGAATGGTCTAAAAATAAACTTAAAAATTTAGTCATTTTTGAAGGAAGGCATCTCCTCAGCAGGTGTTCCTTGGAAACCTGCCATCTCCATAATCCAACCCATACAGTTTCGAGTTGCTTTATTGTATGCTCTGGTCTGTGCCATGCTCATCATACTGCTTGTGTCTTTTTGGAAACCTTCACGGGTTGCTGATGCTTCGGCATAACTCATTACTTTACCACCAACAATTTCACCATTAATATATTCAGGGTCTTTTAATAAAGTACATTGTGCTTTATAACCTATGATACGACCTTTATTATTTCGTATTTCATCAATAACTTTTGTTATAGGGGTTATACCCATGAAAGTATTAAGCATTTCCCAACCACCTTTAAGGACATATTCTTTCTCAGGTTCTTTCTTGTTTAAACCCTTTTTAACTAAACCTTGGTGTTTCACAATAGTTTTCAAGGTATCAGCTACTTTTACCGTAATGCTAATTTTTTCACTAATTGGTATTTCTGGGTTTAAGATTTCATAATCTGCTAATGCACTATTCTTTTCAGTTACTGGTGCAATTGCAGTTTCAGTTACATTTTCATCAGGAACCTCATCTTTTGGAATTAACTCCTCATCAGATACGATTTCAACATCAACTTTCTCATCTTTTTCGATTTTATCGGCAGTTACAAATACTGCCTCATCATCATTAAAACTCATATGCTTAATCTCCTTGTAATTCTAAAATGTCATCAATACAGTGTAATAAACTTCTTAAAGTATTTACTTGTCTTGCAGTATCCTCTTGTAGTTTATTAATGCTTTTTAATTTTAATTGAGTTTCTTTTAACTCTTTTTTCACTTCTTTTTTAACAGATTCTAATCTTTCAATATCCACTTAAATCACCACTCATTAAATCATTCGGATAACTATTTCCTAACTGGAAAACCCATATAACTATAAAGAAACCAATTACTAATGCTAATAATAAAATAAAAGTCCAGTTAAGTCCTTCAAGGTTGATTGGTTCTTTTGGTTTATGCAATGAGTTTACCGGTTCAATTTTCCTTGGTGAGAATAAATTAATCAGTAACAGATAAATCAATTTAAAAATCATAATTCCATCTCCAAATAAAATAACACCCACAACATTTTACCATCAACAATAAAACTCATGGACTCACCATTTCATAATCCGGAAATAAATCGGATAATTCTTTGTGCCTCTGAAAGTAACTGACAAAATCATAATCAACTCCATCAGTAAAATCATTATCCTCAGTACGCATGAGTTCACTTATAAATCTGTCTTTCAATTTCTGAAATCCAACTAACCATGCTTTACCTTTTCTCCATTTAATAAAACCAGTATCAGACTCTTCACACATATACATCAAAGGTTTCAAATCTTTATGCACATGTGCAACAAATCCTTTTCTTTTACGATTACTATATACTAACACAGTATCATTATCAGGATTAACATGAATAATACGGTGTTTAGTATTTCCTTTTGCAACTCTTATGCAGCCATCATGATCAAGTATGCCATGATAGTTTTCTTTAAATGAGTTGCTGTTTTTTGCAACTTGTGTCATGTTTTATCAGCTCTTTAAATTCTAAATCCTCAATATCCATAAGTGTAGATATTGAGGTTTTTTCGTAGTCTAATTCATCTAAATGTGCTTCTATTGTTCCCTCAATGAATTCATCAGGAGTATATACAATAGGAGGTTCCGGAGGAGCACTATAATACCAGTCATCACTCATGATACGGGTCTCCTCAATCTTTTTTCTGGATTTTAGGTTTGAGTATCCTATCCAGTTGTTTTTTCTGGTCTTGTGTGATAAAGTAACCACTTTGACCTTTGTAGTTTATCTTTTTCATAATTGGTCGCACTCCCTAAAAATTTTAGGTTGTTATGATTAATATTTCTCGTTTGAGTTATATTAATCTAATTATTATTTTTGTATTTACTGTATATATATTTAACTATTCGAATATTGGAATATTCACATAGTAATACCATTTAAATATACTAATATACAAATATTAATATATGGAAGTGATTACTTATGAGTGACATAGATAAAATAACAATAAGAGTTCCAACGGAACTAAAAAAAGAGCTGCAAATAATTGCAATACAAAATGACACCAACATGTCTGAAATAATCAAAGAGTTACTAACAGATTATGTTAAACAATACAATAAACAGTAAACTATATAACAAACAATAACCTAAAAATACTAACAAGGTTATTATTATGAATTGGGTTAAAATATATTTGCAAAAGGTTTATTTGTATTTTCATTGTTTGGTCGCACTGTAATATAATTACTCTTTTTTTAAATTATTCTACCTATATTCACATTTAATAATCTGGAAAGGATTATGTAATTTGAAAAAAACAACTATAAAAGATATTACATGTTTTGTCAGCTCTAAAAAAGAAACATATAACTATTTTTTTATAATAGTTTTTTTTCTTTTTTACATACCCTTTTTTTTATAAAATTTATCACCCACCATATAATATAATATTCAACACCAGGAATATAAAACCTGAATGCGAGAGAGCATTTGGAAAGTATTAATCATCAAAAATATACCACTCTTTAATCGCATCAATGTCTTTCTGCATCTTATCAAAGCGTTCTTTCAACTCAATATTCTCTTGCTTAATAAGCAAATACTCATCTGAATAAACATCAATCTCACGGACATCAGTTAGAATAAGCACACCTTCTAATGCTTTAACATACTCATTCCTTAAAGTATCCTCATCTTCAAAGAAATATACATCATCAACACTCCCATTTGACTTACCTTGCAAAACATTAACAAGATACCTTGACATACCATATTTTTCCAACTGCGATGCATGAAACTTCCTGAGCATATGACCACGGAACCGATTAAAAGTTCCTGCTTTACCAAGTCCAAGTGCATTATTTAAATCATTGAACTTCACATCAAAATGACTGTTACTAATCTGAAACAGTTTGTCTGATGGTTTCAGCAATGGTCGATGGTATCTTTTATTTCGCTTATCCCTTATCCGCAGATAATTAATGATTTCATTCACTGCCTCAGGACTGCAAAATGTAATGAAATATTTATTAGTCTTACTCCGGCGTAACTTGAATGCCGGTATAATATCATCTTTACATTCACTGAGTATATCCAATGCAGTATTCATATCATCTGATTGATGATACGGATAAGTCGCAGTAATGAAATCTTGAATTGATAAACTTAAACAATCCACACGACTCATGCCGGTGCTGACCAGGAATAATATTAAAGCTCGCATTTTTGGTTCGGATAATTCAACAGCATCACGGATAATCTGTCTTGTTGGTAAATCATCAGCAGTAATGGGTTCACTAACATTTGCATTTTTAAGATTCCATGCTGGAAGTTTACCGATTTCAATTTCATGATGACTGTAAAAACCTTTGACTGCTTTCACATATGATTTTGCACTGGATAGTTTCATGTTGTCTTTGCAGTAGATCATGTAATTAATGAGTCGATGTTTTAGTTTTCTGCGTTTCCATCTGATGCCGTTATCTTCCTCAGTATCTGCTTCAAGTATTAATTCATGTAAACTTAATCCTTGAAATGTACTGTAATGATTTAACATGTACCTCATGCTTTTTTCTGTTTTTTTTCCAAGTCCTCTTGTTGTTATATATTCTTGCAAGTAATATTCATTTGATGTCATAGTTTGGTCCCCTTAATATTATTATCTTTTTTTTTAATTATCAAAAATTTTGCAAGAGAGCATTTGAAAACTAATAATATTTTTGGAAAATACATGATTTTCAAAGTATTTGTCATTGAGAAATGATGTGATTTTCGTGTATTTTCCAGTAAATTTTTCATGCTACTTATGATGGATATATTTATCATATGTATTATTTAAAAAATAGTATAAAAAAAATTGTTCGCTCCGTATGGAACGAACAATAATTCGTGTTTTTATTTCGGAGTGTAGAAATAGCAATATATTAATACAAACACGAGAACTTGAACCTAAACTTATTGACTTTTTTTTGTAAGTAACTAAAAAAATTGTTATTCTCTTTTGGGACCTTAACAACAATGAACACTCCGGAAAAAAATATTGTTGTCCCCTTTTTCCATCAAGCACTTTTTATAAAAAAACAACAGAAAATATAAAAGAGAGAGAAAAAAATGAAGTTTCCCTGTTTAAAAAGATAGCAAAAAAACAAGGAGACTTCAAATTCTTAGCTGCGATGAAAAAATCAATTTTTTTTTCCTATATGTCCTTTTTTTTATGTTACTTACAATTATAATATATGCACCCATTTATTATTAAAGTTCAAATTAATGAACCACTTAAAACACATTGAAATGATGCACACCAGTAATCTTAGACCTTTCACCATCAATACAAGCAACCTCAGACACTAATAACAAAACATCATCACCTTTTTTAGCTATGATTTCAGCAGTCGTATTCACATGATTAACATTCACATCAACCTTATCCCTTGCAGCAAAACATGATCCAACTGGTTCAATTTTCAGTTCCTGAAATGTAATGTCATATGACTCAACTTTTTTGGAGTTTTCAAATTCAAAATATTTCAGACTGATTGCTGTACTGTCACGATGTGTTGTGATGACATCTGATATTTCTGTGCCTTCCGGCAGTAATTCCCGTATGACATCATTGTAACTTTTATGCCTATCGTTTTTTAGTTTGTCAAGTTTGTCTTTTACTTCACGAGTTACTTTGATTGTTGTTATTTCACTCATATGTATCCTCTCTGTTTTTTCAATCTTTTTATGTTGTTTAATATTCTTTGATTTTCTGCCTCAGGACTGCTGTCGATTGGTCTGTCGCTGCAATTTAATCTGTGTCTGCGTTCCATTTCCATTGCCTCCTTCGTGATGTCTGTCATTGAATAATTATATTTGTATGATGCATTTTTTAATATTATTTTTATTATTTCCTCTGGACTAATTCCAGTTTCTTTTGCAATTTCCATTATTAGTGTTTTACCGCTTCGTAGTGGACTGCCCACTATAATATTCTCATCAGTCATAATTAATCACCATTTTTCAGGATTAGGTTTAACATCAATACTGTTTGTAATATCCCAATCAGCTAACAAATCAACATCAGGCCAAACATATTGTAAAATTCTTTTATGCACCAATAAATCGTTTAACATATCCAAAACCATATAATTTTTTATTTCATTTTTATTTTCAAAAGAATAACAATCGTCCCAACCACAGTTTATAACTAATTCAAAATAATTTATGTAAATATCATTGAAATCCCAGGACTTCCAGTATTCAGGACCAACATATTTTGCATTTTCAACTGGTATAGGTATATGAAAATAAAACGGTGCATGAATTTTAGTCAAGTAATCAAATAATTGCTGCATCATTGTACGATTATGCTCTGTATCTCTTAAACCAATAAAATTACTAAGTTTATCTAAATAATCCATGATTTCAACATTGCGACTATGTTTTAAGACTTGTTGTTTTCTAATTTCAAGTAAATCTGAATGGTCTACTCCTAATTTGTCAAATACATAAGTTATATTATCCATTGTAACATTAGGATATGCTGGTTTTGGCATATAGCTTATTTTTGGAATTTCATTAAATTTCATAATAACAATACCTCCTGTAATAATGATTCAAGTTCAGATAATCTGGATAACCTGTCATGCTCAGCATCATAAGTATTACTGACTGGATTACTTACCGGAGCAGATACAGGTTTATGTTGGTATACTTTTATTTTAGCTTTGATTAATTTAAATACATTATCCTGCCATAATTTAAGTTGTTGGTTTTCACATACTAATGATTCAATTTCATTCACATCAACACGAGACCTGCTGTTTAACGCTTTTTCGTAATCATTTAATTTTTCAGATAATCTGTATAAATCCTCAGGACATGAAATATGATATTGTATTAATGTTTCTCTGTCCATGAAATAGTCTCGGTTTAATGTTTCAATAAATTTCCATCTTTCGTTCATTTTTTCCACCCATATTTTCCATATTGGTCTTGGAAGTATTTTTTTAGTTCTTTTTCATCATTGACAATGTCTGTACTGTATTCATGAATTAAACTGCTTTGTGCATTGTATAATTGATTTATTAGTTCTTGTAATACTGTTTCAAGTTCATTGTTTTGATTTGATAATTCATTTAATTTGTCAATAACTGGACTCAATTTCATTTTAAGATAATAAGCATCTTCAAAATCCCTATATGAAACATCAAATAATTTATCGCTCTTATCGTAAATAACAACATTTTTTTGTTTTTCATAACATCTGCTCTTAAATCTTTTTTCACTCATTCAAAATCCTCCACTTAATCTTTTAAGAAATCCAATGCAGTAATCATATTCATATGTTGGAGCAGTACAATCAAAATCATCATTCAAATACGAACAAAATCTTTTTTTACTTTTTCTTGCATTTAAAACACAAACTCGAACATTTTCAGTCATTCTAATAACCTCCTTATGTCCTCATCAATCACAAAAGCAATACTCTTCTCATCTATATGAGTTATAAGAACTTTGCACAATGATTTGAGTTCCTTGTTTTCTTGCCTTAATTGCTCATTTTCTTTTTCCAACCTTAAAACATCATCTCGGCATTCATTATATCCTTTATGATATGCATTTAATAACTCACATTCCTCATCAATATCATACTGCTTACCATCTAATGCCCTCATAACAAAACCATCATGAGGGAAATACAAACCTGATGCATCAGGATACAACCAATTTTTCCTATTTTCAGTCATTCTACATTCACATCTAATAATCTCTCAACATCATCATGACCAACTAACTTGGAAGCTACCAAACCCTCAACCATCATGAAACCATACCCATAACGGAAACATAAATGATTATCATGACCAATTAAACCAAGGTCAATAGTTTTCAAAGGCATATTACATAAACATGATTCCAGTAAACCACAAGTAAAAACAGACTCATAAGCAAAACACTTAACCAGTACATGCTCAAAATGATAATCGTCTTTGAAACAATCAGCAAAAACTTTTAAAGGTATGGTCAGATACCTTGCCTTATCTAATTCATTATCCAAGTTATGCATACCACACCAGTAATAACTTTGACTGTACTCTTTCCAATCAGGTTTGTTAAAATCAACATGGATATTGTTTTCAGATAATTGTTTCTGATCCACTATGATAGTGTTGGGTTTGCTGATTTCATACTGTTGAAAATATGCAGGGTCTATTGTTATTTTGATGTATACTGTATGACTTCGGTTTATTGTTCTAAGTATTGCCTTGTCTTGATTAAAAGTGAATGTCCCATATTCACCTTTAAAGTCATGAGTTTCCGGTAATAATTGGATTAATTCTCGGAATTTAGTTAAATTAATAATATTATAATTACTCATAATTTAACCTCTTTCTTTCATACTTTTTAGGGTCATACCTGTAAACAGGTCTTTCTTTAATTTCATGATAACCGCATTCATGACAATGCATTTTTTCATAAACCTTATCCTCATGATAACAAACTTCAATGATAAAATTCTCATCATTTAAACATTTAGGACATGAATAATATTCTTTCAGATGACTTAAAACACCTAAAACATAACTATGAACTTGTTTCTGCATATCATTATAACTTAAATGTTTAACATTACGATTTTCAGGTCTTGGGTCATTACGATTACAGTCATCGTACTCCTCAAATTGTTTAATATAATTATCAATACCATGTTGAATATTATTAATCATTTTCACTAATTTTTCATTAGTATCCATCAAGGACAAGGCCATTGATAATTTATACTCATGTTGATTCTGCATTCCATTTAGCTTTTCGCATAATGTTTCAGCTAATTCCTTATCCGGTAATCCTGCAATGAATAATAAGCCATATTTATTGAATATTGCATAATCACCATATATGTCAGGACGAATTTTAAAATAATCCTCAACCATTACAATCACCCTATAATAAAAGCGTTACTTACATCAACATCTTTAAATGTGAAAATATACCTGTCACCATCACAGGAAGTATGTTCAAATTCACACTCAAATTCCTGACAAAATTCATAAATCACTTTTGATGTCCATTCAAAATCAGTGTGAATAATTTCATTTCCACCATAATAATAATGGAGATTTTTTTCTACTGCAAACCAAGTAACACCAGTTAAAAAATTAACTCTAAAATCATATTTATCTAAAAAATAATTGATTACAGCACATTTAAAATTCCTAATGAACTCTAAATGTTTGCTCCTGTAACTAATGCTTTGTTTTAACTCTTTCACAACTTGTTTATTATCGTACATTTAACTCACCATTATACTCACAAGTTAATTCATCATAACCTCTTTCACGATTAAGAATATGCATCAAACTTCTAATGTCAGATGGTTTATGCATACTAAATAACTCACCCTCATCACCATACTTGATAAAATAATCATCAATGATTTTTAAAAAAGGTTTATTGGATATTTCTTTTAAAATATTATCCAAACATTCAAGACAGTTACACTTAATCATGATTTCCTCAGAACCAATAACCTCAATAGATAACTCAAAATACCTGCTGAACCAATCATCAACATTAACCTCAACATATGCGACATCATCAAAAGTTAAATCCTCAGCATTATGCCTGAAAGTAAGATAATGTAACTTACGATTAATGATAACATATTCCATGAAAGGTAAATTAACATAACCCGTAATTTCATCATCAAAGTTTCGACAGATTAACATTCCCACAGGTTGATCATCTATTTTTTTCATTTCAATTTTCATTTAATCCACCAACATTTTTTTAAGAATTTCATAGTCAATAGCTTCAACATATAACAACTCTTCTAAATCAAAATCAATAATAACCGGAGGAATTGCTGAACCTTCATACTCAATTTTTAAGGTGTTGTCCCTGAATGTTAAAATTGGTTTATCATCAAAACGGTACTCTTTTTTACTTGTTGTTATACGGTATCTGAAATTACGACCATGTCTTATTACCGCAGCTATTTTATCATAGTTTTGTTGTGCTATTCCTGGTCTTATGCCATCGTTGATTAATCTCATAAAATATTCACTCCTTTTAATACCTTCTAACATATCCATTATCAACACGAATTTGCTCATAATCTTTAACATAAGGACAACTGCGATATGTTTTTTTACACTCAGCACATTCTCTGCAATAATTGATTTCTTTGTCTGATTCAAATTTTCTGCAAGCATTATATGAATAATACTCGTTAAAAAATTCATTTTTACGGTTACAAAATTTTCTTAATTCACCTTTAACATCAACTAATTCATAGTGTTTGCACTCTTCATGTTTAAAATCTATTTTTTGTGGTGGTCTTACCCATAACCAACCTGATGTCGGTCGGTCATATGTTTCGGAATTATGTGAGTATTCACATAAGAATACTACATCGTCATCATCTTTGGTTTCGCACCATTTTTTCAGGTCTTTAATTCTAACCATTTTTAATAACCTCCATATATATCCTCAAATTCTTGTAGTTGCCTTTCCAGTTCTGCTTGCTCTTCTTCTGGTGTTAATTCGGGTTCTTTTTCTTGTTTAATGATGTTAGTTACAAGCCAACCATTATCAAATGTTTTGATTTCTGCTGTATCACCAACTTCAATGTCCTCCTCGTAGATTACACGGTCAGATAATCTGACATTATAGAGTTTTCCAGTTCCACTGATTACGGTAACGCTTGTGTTAAATATTCTTTTGATGGTTTGGTATATTATGTCATAGTCTCCGTAGGTTTCAGTTTTGATTTTTGCTTTTGTTCCATCAGGCATTGTTTTACTGGAAACAGTAACACGACTCATGATTATCACCTTTTAAAAAAAGATAAGTTAGTCTTTTTTTATTCGACCACGGTGATTAAACATTCACCGACCATAAACTCATCAGTATTTTCACCAAGTATAAGATGCATATTGTAAGTTGCAATAATTCTATCTTTATTAATACCGTATGGTAAATCGCCAGTTATTTCACCGTTTTTCATTTCAAAAATGGTTTGTCCATCATCGTTTGTTGCTATAAATTTCATTGTTTGGTCTCCATAATTTTATTCATATTATTTTTAAAGAAATAATATGATAAGTATATTTATGTTTTAATTATATATAAAAGTATATGTTAAAGTATACTATAAATATTAAAAAAAATAAAATAAACGGTAACACACCCCCTCGTAATACAATAAATATGTAAATACTGTAAATACATATTTACAATAATACACCATACACTATAAAGAAAAAAAATAAGACCAGGAAAAAAACATAAATTTTTTTCATGATCTACAAAACAATACGCTTAGACTTCCAACACTCACCACCAAACCACAACTCAACAAAATCACCACAGCCATACTGTAATGAATGACTTGTCAAAATTTTCATTTTAACCGGATACTTCTTAACGACCTTGACCTTTTTATTAACAACTTTTTTAATCCTGTAATTGTCTGAATCAAACTCATCAACAATATCCCAACCATCATAATATTGATTATCCCAATATTCCCATGATGGCACAATGTCATACATGGTAACTTTCTTATTCTTATAATAAGACACAGTTTTATACTTACCAGTTTTAACAGTAACTGATTTGGTTTTATGTTGTTTTTTAGCAGTTTTTAATTTTTTATATTGTTTGTTGGAAATTTTACCCTTATATTTTCCGTACTTGAATGTCTTTGATGCAGCTACATCACCAGCACCAACAATCATACCAACACAGAAAATAAAAAGAATGATTAAAATAACAGACTTGTTATTCATAAAACTAAATCTGTTATATCATCTATTAAATATTTACTATGTCTTTCAAAACCATCACTAACATGATACTGCAAATATAGATAGAACAAGTTATTTTGCAAGACTAAACAAATCTGAAACACATTACTAATCTCATCAGTATTCACAGTAACCGTAACATCATCACAGGAATAAGTTATAGACTCCTGCTCATACAATGCAGATTTAATATTCCGGACATGACGATTATCACTAAGACTAACCTCTAAAACTTTAATAACACCAATCAAATTCATAATCAAACTACCTATTTACATTAACCATAAACCATGATGGATTAGTCGCAAGTAACTTACCATTGCTGCACCAGATTTCAGTCAATGCCTTACCATTCGCAGACACAACACACGCAGGGTCACGACGAATCCACTTACCACCAGTATGTTTAGCATGTCTTAATTTCAATCTGACATGACCCTCACCACTTGACTGGCATCTGACATGCTCAACAATGACATCATAACCCAATGCTTTTGCAATATGCCAAAACACATGACATGCATCAGTACAGTTTGGTTTTTGACTACCATTTTTCAGATGGTCGATTGTTTGTTTGTTGCTGAGATAATCATCAAAGTATTTACCATATCCTCGGTCTTTGACTTTGCCTAATGCCTCATCGATGGTTTTTACTACACCAAATACTTTGCAGAAATAGTTAAATACACTGTCATTTGATTGTATTGGACTTGCAGTATTCTTTTTGATGATTCCACTATTAAATTTGCATGTATTTGGTAAACGATTATTTTTATTACTGAATAATATTATCCTACTGAATGCATCAACTAATACTAATGGGTGAATTTTTGTATTTTTGAATAATGCATAATTCGGTGCTCTTGATTCCTTGTTTATGAATGAATTTGTGGTTTTACATATGGTAATGTAATTTTCCTTTTTAATGTCGGTGTTGATTTTGTCACCGGTTGGTGCTGGTGCATTGCTGATTGTTTTATTTGTAACTTTTGCTTTATTATTCACAATGGCATCTGCAAAGATGCTGATTAATTTACCATAATTGTATTTTACATTATCAACCTTTACACTTGCCGGTACATTCTTATTTTCGGTTATATACTCTTGGGTTTTTTCTGCAATCTTTATAATTTTCTTATCCATAATCCAGTTCCTCCCATTTAATTTTATTTGAATAGATAATTATCCCGATACTCATTCTGAGTACATCTGCCATTAGACAGATAAGGACAATGATTATAATTTTTCTTACAAGCTCGCCTGTAACAGCAACCTTCACAAATATTCTCATCTGACATAATATTTTTATCCTATTGCTATAATATTACTGGAATCACCATCAATAAAAACAATAATACAAGTATTGCCAGTTATTGGTGTTCCGATGCATTCAACATACTTAAAAACAGTTCCATCATCTAAACGGACATCAATAAAACTATTATCATAAATTTTATTGATTTTGCCTTTTTTCGGTGCAGGGTTATCATTTGAATTGTCCCTGACAACTTTTATGATCTCATCAATTAATTCGTTTGGCATGGAAAAAATCACCTTTTCTAAAATAAAAATTTAATAAAAAAAAATAAGAGGTTGGTATGGGATTTGAACCCATGATTTCCTGTTTACAAGACAGGCGGTGTGGACCGAGCTAGCCTAACCAACCATTAAAAAAAAAGTATAATAAAGAAAAAAAGTCATTAAAGAGTTACATTATAATCTCGACCATAAAAATTCAAGTTAATATTAATCGTAAACTCCTCATGCTTAATTTCCTTATGTATCTTATTTTCCGAAATATACATTTCAGATATATATTGGTACTCAAGTGACGGAACAAAATTAACTGGAACCTACTCCACAGGCAGTGACAGCAATTATTCATATATCACAAATCTTGGAACAGATCTATTATTCCCTGCAGTTCCT
>NZ_JAFUHT010000035.1 GCF_017468685.1 Methanobrevibacter sp. | reverse complement strand
TATGCTTTAATTCATCAAAAATAGAATCAATATAATCTCCATATCTTGTAGTTTCCACAACAAGATCAGGTTTAATTAATTTTAAGCTATTTTTAAGACTCTTATTAGAGGATATTACATTATATCCCCAGTAAATGTCATCTGGTTTATCAGGTGTGACTATTACTTCTTTCTTAGCAATTTTAGTAATCTTAAAGTCAAAAATTCTTTTAACAGTAAGTTGCTCTTTACAGAATGCAAGTTTATCCATACCTATATCAACATAAGTTCCTTTCTTATTTCTTTTAACAGTAAAACCTTGCCTATAATCACCGACGTCAGGTTGATTATTAACAGGATGATGAGGAGTCCTAAGCGGTGGAAGAATTCCCACATGCTTTAATTCTGGTCTTATAGGAAATGCTTTTTTCCTCAAGTATTGAGGAGTATTCATATAATTTAAAACTTCAGCAATAAAAGCTCCATCCTCTTTCCCATCTTCGTTTTTATCATGATTATCATTATAAATAACCACATTATCTGCTTGAAAAATAGCTAAAGCTCTACCTAAAATACCTACTTTATAAGTACGAATTTTAAGATCTTTAGACTCAGAAAGAAATGAGTTTGGAATAAATATAGATAGCTCATCTTTATACATTAGTAATACATTTGGCATGCAAACTATATAAAGATTACCCTACATTTATATAGCTATCACTAAATAGACTTACACATTTACAAAATATTATATCAATTATAATATCTGTAGCTTCTTATTATGCTACCAACTTTTTTATACTCAGAGAATATATTAATATAAAATATGTACTACCCAGTATATAAAGGTATTGTTTTTTACCAAAAAAATAAGAATTTTATAAAATGAAATTATTTTTTAATTGCCCTAATGACAATTACATCAACATCTTGCTTTTCTTTTGTGTGAAAATCATAAATTTTTGGAATCGGGAACTTATACCTAAAAATATGAGTGATTTCCAGGTTATGATTATAATAATATTTTATTAGAAACTCTTCAGTTGATGCCATATGAAAGGAATATAAAACATTAAAATCCAAATCAATGGCTTTTTTTACAAATTTTAAATCCTGACCAGAATCCGCATTTTTTTGAGATCCAAAAGGTGGATTTTGAAACACAGTATCTACATTCAATGACTCATTAAATTGACAAATATCACTTACTATGAAATTTACATTAACAGCATTTAATTTATCTTTAGTTACATTTGCTAATTCAATAGAATCATTATCAATATCTACACCAATCGAGTAGTTTGCACCCATCAATGCTGATGCAATGGCAAATACGCCAGTCCCACAACCCAAATCAATAACATTTTTTCCATCAATATCACCAAGAGTAAAAGCATTCCAGATTAAATCTGAAGCTATAACTGAGGGAGTAGTATACTGTTCAAGACCAACTTTCGGTTTTGGATGAGTTGGAATGG
This sequence comes from Methanobrevibacter sp., assembly GCF_017468685.1. Taxonomy (NCBI): domain Archaea; kingdom Methanobacteriati; phylum Methanobacteriota; class Methanobacteria; order Methanobacteriales; family Methanobacteriaceae; genus Methanobrevibacter; species Methanobrevibacter sp. The sequence continues at coordinate 7,192 of NZ_JAFUHT010000035.1, read as the reverse complement.
ATTGAAGTTTCATTTCCAAATGTTTTTTACGAGTAATTTTTTTCATCTAATCAAATATTTAATATATTATGTAATATATAATTATATTATTAATGAAAATATTTCAGAGGTTTAAAAATGTTTGAAAAAATATTAATCGCAAATAGAGGTGAAATAGCAATAAGAGTAATGAGAGCATGTCGTGAATTAGACGTTAAAAGCGTGGCTATTTACTCTGATGCAGACAAAACATCACTTTACACAAATTATGCCGACGAAAGTTATCCATTAGGAAATCCTTCACCTGCGAAATCCTATTTAAATATTGAAAAAATAATCGACATTGCACTTGAGTCAGGTGCAGATGCTATACATCCAGGTTACGGATTTTTAGCTGAAAATCCTAAATTTGGTGAAGAATGTGAAAAAAATGGAATAAAATTAATCGGTCCAAGTGGAGATGTAATTAACAAAATGGGAGATAAAATTACATCAAAAGCTTTAATGAAAAAAGCAGGAGTTCCTGTTATTGAAGGTACACCTGAAGGTGTAACTGACATTGAAGAAGCTAAAGAAATTGCAGCTCAAATTGGATATCCGGTTATTGTAAAAGCTTCAGCAGGTGGTGGGGGAATTGGTATGCGTGCAGTTTATGAAGAAGAAGAGCTTGTACGTGCAATTGAATCAACCCAATCTGTTGCAGCAACAAACTTCGGAGATTCAACAGTATTTATTGAAAAATACCTCGAAAAACCAAGACACATCGAATTCCAGTTATTAGCTGATGAACACGGAAATGTAATTCATGTTGCAGACAGAGAATGTTCAATTCAAAGAAGACATCAGAAACTCCTAGAAGAAGCACCTTCTCCAATCATGACTGAAGAGTTAAGAGAACAAATGGGAGGAAGTGCAGTTAAAGCTGCAGAATACATAGGATATAAAAGTGCAGGAACCGTTGAATTCTTATATGATAACGGCGAATACTATTTCCTTGAAATGAACACCCGTATTCAAGTGGAACACCCAATTACTGAATTAATCACAAATACCGATTTAATTAAAGAACAAATTAAAATTGCAAACGGTGACGAATTAACTTACAGTCAAAATGACATTAAAGTAACCGGTCATGCAATCGAATGTCGTATCAATGCAGAAGATCCTTTAAACGATTTTTCACCTAACCCTGGTAAAATTACAGGTTACAGATCACCAGGTGGTCCGGGCGTACGTTTAGACAGTGGAGTATACATGAATTATACCATTCCAACATTTTATGATTCAATGATTTCCAAATTAATTACTTATGGAAGAAATAGAAATGATGCAATTAACAAAATGAAAAGAGCATTAAGTGAATACATCATTTTAGGTGTTAAAACTACTATTCCATTCCATAAAGCAGTACTTAGGAACCCTAATTTCATTTCCGGTGATTTGAATACACATTTCATTGACACATATAGAAAAGGCATAGAAGAAGAAATGGTTAATGTTATTGCAGAAGATTTAGAGTATGTAAATAAATTAAAATCCACATTTATGCCTGCTAAAAAGATTGCTGCAATTTCTGCTGCAGTCGGGTCATACTTAACTGCTGCAAATAATCAGCAAATGCAAAAAAAATAATTTCCCTATTGGAGAGTAGTGGATGAAAAATGAAATAGTTAAATTATTAAAAAGAGAAAGCAAACTTTCTGATGAAACAATAAAAGAGATTGAAGAAACAAACATTCAGGATTTTGCAAACCTAATCAAAGAAATTGGTAAAGAAAAAAGGGAACATATTAAAGCCTCTGAAATTTCGAAAGACTTAAACACAAACTACATTGGAAAAAATTTATATATTTACCATGAAGTCAACTCAACAAATACAGTTGCTAAATTTTTATCCCAAACTGGTGTTGAAAACGGGAGCATAGTAATTTCTGAAAAACAAACCGGTGCGAGAGGAAGATCTGGAAAATCTTGGGAATCCCCATTGGGAGGAGTATGGTTATCCATCATATTAAGACCTGATGTTGACCACTCCAAAATTCCACTTATCACATTGGCTACTGGAGTTGCAGTTGCTAAAACCCTTGAAAGAATTGGCATAAAAAATTCTGAAATCAAATGGCCAAATGACATTATGATAAATGATAAAAAAGTCTGTGGTATTTTAACTGAAGCTGTAACAAACTTCAATACCATAGAAACTGTTATCATAGGAGTGGGAATCGATGCCAATTTAAATATTGAAGATTTCCCTGAAGAATTACAAGCAGGAACCACTACTCTTGAAAATGAACTAGGTAGGAAAGGAGATGAGAATCTCTTAATAAAAATCTTTTTAGAAGAATTTGAAAAAATTAGCGAATTATTTAACCATGAAGGTTATGAAGAAATATTGAAAGAATGGAGAAAACGTTCTTACACTATTGGTAAAATAGTAGAGGTTAGAAAACCATTCAACAAATATTATGATGCATATGTTCTTGGAATTTCAAGAGAAGGTGCATTAGTTGTTGAAAAAATTGATGGTACACTGGAAAAAGTTATTTCCGGAGAATGCATCATTAAAAATTAATATAATGTTATACTTTTAGTATAACATTTTACATCACCTAAAAAACTATTTTTTTACATTCATCCTCATTATTAACAATTTTTATTAAATCATCAAAAGAAGAGATAATTTTTTGTGACAAATCATTTAAATCCAGATTAAATGCATCAGTGGTTGATAAATCAAATCTTATTGTAGCAGATGCTCCGGGCATACCTACAGAAGGAATAGTAATTATTCCATGATTTTTAAGTAAAATTAAAGATAGTACAAATGCTAAATCATTGTCGGATAAATTATGAGAGCTTGTAATTTCACAAGACAAACCATAAGGAGTAATCATGACTCCTGTTGGAGTTTTTTGAAAATTATTGAATTTTTCACATAACAAATCAAATAATTGATCTTTTCTATCAAAACTTTTTATCAGATTATCACTATTGAAATTTTTAATCCCATTTACCATGGCAAGTACTGCAGGTGGCTGAGCTTCAAGTCCGAATTGATTTACTTTAACTTTAATTTCATCAATCAATTCCTTACGCCCTGCCATTAATCCTCCTCTTGGACCTGGCATTAATTTATCTGTACTTGTTATTGCAATATCTGCACCCAAATCACATGCTTTTTCTTGTTTAAATACGACAGTTCGAAGTCTAGCACCGGATGCATCATCCACCATTACAGGAATATCTTTTTCATGAGCCATTTCAATGACTTTTTTAAATTCCCCCTCATCAATTACCTGATGGTCCATTGTAGAACCGGTAATGACAACCAATGACGTATTATCCGGAATTTCAAATTCATCAAAAACATCAGTTTCAAAATAATTAGCACCAACTAATTTACAACTACGAGGGATAGATGGATGCGCTGGCAATTTCGCCAGATAATGAACAACATTAGAATCCTTTTTAACTAATGTTAATATGGTGGCTAAAATCCCTGAAGAAGTCCTATTCAATGGCAGAACTTTTTCACCACCCATATGCTCTTTTCCAACTTCCTGAAGAGCATCTTCAAAAATAGCTGGACCAACATAAGTTTCTAAAAGACTTAACTCTGAAGGACTAGCAATAAATCCTCCAGATAATCCGGTTAAATCAAATAAGAAATCACGCCCTTTATTTTCAACTATATTTTTAATAATTGATAGGGCTTTTTCTCTTTTTTTTACTTCATCTAAAGATGTATTAACTATCATCTAATCAGAGTCATCCAATTGTAATTTATAATCTTCAAAGAATTCAATGATAGATTTTAATTGTTTATCTGTAATCTCAACATTAGTATATTCATCATCTTCAGGAATTCCGTAGAAGTAATCTGCAAATAAAACTTTTCCTTCAGGACTGGTAATAATAGTTATACCATCAGTGAGTTTATCAGGATTTTTATTTTGAAATTCAAGTTCTAGTGAGATACCAATTTTTTCTGAAAACTTAGCCTTTTCTTCTGGTTCCCTATTACATTTCCTAATTTTTGTCATTCTTGATTTTAATTTTTTTTCCGCAAGTTCATTAATATCAGCCATAATTAACACTTCCTCCAAATTTACCATAAATTGTTGAATTAAAATATACTATACATTTAATTCATATATAAGTATTTCTTTAAAAATCAATCATACAAACTATTTCCTTCACTATCCATTGCAACTATAAGTGGGCCAAAATCTTTAACTTTTAAATTCCACATTGCTTCAGGCATCCCCAAGTCCAGCCAGTCCACACTTTCAATTTCTTCCACGGCATCCACATATAGTGCAGCACAACCGCCAGTTGCAACCACGTACAATGCTTTATTTCTGATTAAGGCTTCACGTACAGTATCATCCATTCCACCTTTACCAATGACAATTTTCACACCCATATCCAAAACATCACTCTGATAGGGATTCATCCTCATTGAAGTGGTTGGGCCAATGGCCACCATTTTATATTCACCATCATTTTCAGTTATAATCGGACCTGCATGAAAAAGAACAGCACCCTCAATATCTGTCGGAGCCCCTTGTTCAATAATACGTTTATGAGCTTGATCACGAGCAGTAATAATATTACCAGTTAAATAAACAACATCTCCTGCTTTTAAATCATTTAAACTATCATCATTAATAGGAACATTTAATTTTTTTTCCATTTAACACACCTTTATTTAATTGGACTACCTCAACCTATATAAGTTAAGGATTCTTACTTCACGAACTGTATACCTAATGAATGTAGGATTGCCGCGCTATCCTCCTTATCTGGAAGGTTCAGGCAATATTGACATGATTAATTATTTTTTTTTAACTTGGTTTTCGTTGAAAAAATTTCATTAAGACTTAGTCATTGCCATTTATTATTTATGTTGTGATAGCATTTAAAGTTCATCAGCAAACATTTGAAATGTAATCACAACTTGAACCCAACTTGCAGAAGTTGGGGTATTCTACATATTTATGATAAATTAGAAAATTACCTTGACTTTCAGTTTTTGAATAAATCTTTTAGAATGATTCATTTTCAGTAAATACTATGCTTATACATGTCCCATTATCAAATGTGTATGCAATCTCACCGTCAATCTGCTTGGTGAGGTTATGAATAACTGTCAGCCCCAGACTGGTAGGATTTTCAAAATCTACACTGTCAGGTATTCCAACACCGCTGTCACGATATTCCACCTCAATTTTATTGTCCAGTCGCCCGATTTTTATTTCCACTTTTCCAGGATCATCATCAGGAAACGCATATTTAACAGTGTTGTTTATCAGTTCGTTGATTATCAATCCAAGAGATCCTGCCTGCTTAGCATTTAAGCTTATATCTTCCACCTTTGAGACATACTGTATCTTTGATGAATAAATATCAAACAGAGATTCAACAATAGAATCGATATATCCTTTCAGTCCTATATCAACTAAATTTTTGGACTGATATAACTTCTCATGCATCACACTAATTGATTTGAGATGTGATTTGGTATCCTCAATAATGTCTTCGATAGGAATATGGTTATGCTCTTCCATACGTATAAGAGACAGAAGGATGTTCAGATTGTTTTTTATGTTATGATGAGCTTCTTTAATATCAATATCCCTGTCCTTGATAATTTCATTTTTTTCATATATCTGTTTTTTCAATGAATTTATATATGCTGCTTCCTCTGTAATGTCCTGGTGAGATGAAACATAACTTGTAGCGTTTCCTTCAGAGTCATAGACAAGTTTAATGTGATGTCTGATATATTTAATATTAAGTTTCAGTGTCATTATGCTTGTTGTAAATTCAACTTCAGGATTTTCCGGGCTGAGCAAATCCATCATCGAATCATATAGCTCCATGTCTTCACCCAGTAGGAAATCCCTTATTATTGACGGATTAAACTGGTATGATCTGCTTTCATCCTCAATGACATCATAGAAATTGTCGGAAACAATAAAATTATCAGGATATACACCATAAGATATGATTGTTTTTGAATTGTCGGCCAAAGTTTTAAAGGTATATTTCAGTTGAGTCTTTGAATCATTGTCATTTTCAATTCTGTTTTTGTCCTTTTCCTGCTGTGTCAAATCCTTGATTTTTATCAGCACTGCCGGCAGATTGTCATAGCTGATGTATGAGCCTTCCGCATTCAGGAAAAATCTAATGCTACCGTCATCATTGTATGATACAAGAGGAACCTTATATGAAATCTTTTCCTGTCGTGAAAGACGCTCGATTTCCTTTTTGGTTACTTCAGCTGTTTGTGATTGAATGCCTTTTAATGAGTATTTTGAACCCAGAATCTGCTCTCTTGATCTGCCAACATAATTTGCATAATTTTCATTTAGCTCAACAAACCTGCCCCCCTGTACGATAGCAACCCCTAGATTCTCATCATTCAATGTACTGTCCCTATACATTTTAACTTCAGTTTTGTCTTCATGAATCGAAACGATTGAATCCCCCATCATAAAGTAGCGAAAATCAAGGTATTTGATTAATTTTCCGTCATCATTCATGTATTTGAGAATTCCGGTCTTCTTTTCACCAGTTCTATATAACTCCTGAAACATTTTCACAAAATTGTTTTCTTCATCCTGACGTCCAATTGTATGGGATATCAGTGAACCGATTTTAAAGTTGTTGTCGCCGGTTTTAAAATAGTCTGCGTGATTAAAATATTTCAGATAGAAATCTTCACCATCATTGTATGGCAATAATACAAATATCTCTTCACCCAAATTGCCTAAAAACTTTATTAGTTCATCATCAGTTTGAGGAACATCATTTATAACATATTCCTCTTCAATCGATTCGAGTTTATCCACCCTGATTTCAAAAAGTTTTTCATCAGCATAATTAAAATAAGCAATCTTCATAAATACAACCCCTCATCTATTTAAAAACCATTAGTGCTTAATAAAATGTATTTAAATTATGATTAATAAATATATTCAAAATTAATTAATAAGTAAATAAGATGGTCAAATTATTTACAAAAAGCAAGTTGATAATTTTATAATTAATGCTTCCAAGATATTTCTCAAACAGCAACACTCAAAATCAATCCAACAATTTAAAATAGATACCTTTGTTTTTGATTAACAAATTTAATATATTTGTTATGACCAACTTTTATATGTATTAAAGAAAAATAGTAGGATAAATTATAATGTCAAGTATG
>NZ_JAFUHT010000034.1 GCF_017468685.1 Methanobrevibacter sp. | reverse complement strand
TGTTAATTTTACAGTTTTACTTGTTTTTTGGAAATAACTATTACCTGCAAATTTAATAACTGCTTTGAATTTACCTTTTTTGGTTAATTTTGTAATTTTAAAGGTTGCTTTACCTTTAGCATTTGTTTTTGCCTTGTAAAGTTTACCCTTAACTTTCAAGGTAACTTTTGCATTTTTAATAATTTTTCCCTTATTGTTTTTTAATGTAATAGTGTATTTTTTAGTTTTTGTTTTAGCTTTGAATTTTTTGTTTTTAGCTGCAATTGATGATTTAGCTTTATTAACTACCACTTTAGCATTAGCTGATGATTTAACATATTGATCATCACCCTCGAAAGTAACAGTTGCAGTATAAGTTTTTGGTGCTAAAGTGATTGCCAATTTAACCTGACCGTTTGAATCGGTGGTCAATACCTGATTGACACTACCAATTGAAACTTTAACTATTTTATTTGCTAAAACTTTACCATTAGCATCTTTTAATGATGCAATCAGATTACCTGAATTATACACAATATTGACATTAGGCACAATGATTTGTGTTTGGGTTTTACTTGCTGCAGAATTGGAATTTACATTAACTGTTTGAGTTACTTCAAATGATGCGAAATTATCATCACCCAAGTATTTAAATACAACTGTATGATTTCCAGAAGATAATGTTTTTGGCAATTCAAAATCAATTTTACCGTCTTTTACTTCAGCAGCGTAAAGAGTTCCGTCAATATCAATTAAAACATAGCTTGAAGCAGTTTCAGGTAAATTCAAATTAACTTTACCATCATCAGAAACAGTAATCAAATTGGTTTGATCATCACTTGGAACAACATCTTTTTTACTTACTTTAAATGAAGAAGTATTGGTTAATCCATTGTAATTGTTATCTCCAGCGTAATTTACAACAATTGAATAACTTCCAGGAGTTAAATCATTAATGGTTACATTTTCATTGCTTGAAACAACATAAGATTTGCCGTCAACAGTAATAGTTAATTTACCGGTTACAGTATCTGCCACTACAGCACTAACGTTAACAGGATTATCAGCTTCAATATCCTGTGAAACAATGATTATTATTGGATTAATCTTGTTTACAGTAATGTTGGTTGATTTATAATCTGCAAAGTATTCATCATCTCCATCATAAATTACAGTAATGTCATAATATCCTGCATTTAAGTTAGGAACATTAACTTTAATTTCACCATTGTTGGTGTCATTTAATTCAATGATTTGCTCAAAGTCATCAATATATACTGAAACATTACCACGAGCATTATTATCCAATTTAATAGTAATTGTTACATTATTTAAGTAATCAACATCATTGGATGTGACATCTAAATTAGCAATTAATTTTATAATAATGGTATTTGATTTAACTGTAGAACCTGTAAGACCGGCATGTTTTGCAGAAATTACATATTCACCGCTTTTCTCAAAAGTATACTCATTAGTCCAGATACCGTTTTCATCCTGTACTGCTTCAACTTCCTCTTCTTCAATGATGAATTTTAAGTTATTATCTGCTAAAATAATCCTATTATCATTATCATCTGTTATGATTGCAGTTAAATTATAATCTAAACCGCCCTGATAATCTTCATCATCCACTATTTCAATGTTAACTTCAGATGAAATACTATTTTTAGCTAAGAAAATATAATTTTCATCACCAAGAGTGTTTTGTGAAAGAGTTAAAGTTCCAGCTGAGTAAATTGCATATTTAGTTTCAAGACTTGATATTAATGATTCAGTTACAGTTAAAGCACCACTGTCAATGTAAATTACTCCATTTTCATTTGCAACATCTTCAGAAAATGCAGAGTTTAAAACAGATGCTGAACCATCAATTACATATAATGAAGCACCATTATCTGCAGTATTTTTGGAAAATGTATCTTCTGAAATTTCAGTATTGACAGTATTGTTTAAAAAGACGGATCCTCCGTTAACTGCATTGTTATTTCTGAAATCAGAGCCTGTAATTTCATAATCTTCAACATCATTTAAGTAAATAGCCCCACCGTTAACTGCAGTATTATCACTGAAATGAGATTCAGTTATTGTAGTGTCATCTCCACCATTGAATGAATAGACAGCACCACCGTTGACTGCAGTGTTATTGTTGAATGTGATTTCATTGAATGTGGATTTATCAACATTGGTCAAGAGTAATGCTCCACCATTATTTGCAGCAGTATTGTTATTGAATGTTAACTGTGAAACTTTAGCATTATATGCTCCTGAAATATAAAATGCACCACCATTAACTGCATTATTGTCATTGAAGTTCAATTGAGAAATGCTTCCTTTATCATCGGAAGAACTTAACCAATAAATAGCACCACCATCATTAGTTGCAGTATTTCTTGTAAAATTTGAATTTAATATTTCTAATGTATTAGTGCTTGAATAACTTGAACTTGCAGAGATATAAATTGATCCTCCATTTAATGCAGTATTATTGATGAATTGGATATTGTTCAATTCTGCTCCTTGACTGTTGTATATGTAAACTGCTCCACCATTTTGACCTGCAATGTTATTTTTAAATGTCGCATCAATTATTTCCGGATTGTCACTAGCAGTTATATAGACAGCACCTGCATTTGTTAATGCGGTATTATCTTCAAAGTTTAATTTTTGAAGTGAAATACTGCTACTGGAAGATGCATAAATAGCCCCTCCAATTTTTGCTGCAGTATTATTGATGAATTCTGATTGAACAATTTCTCCTGAACTACTTCCATCAAATACTATTGCACCACCATTTCCAGATGCATTATTATTCTTAAATTTATTTCCAGATAACACAGGAGTTGCTGATTGAAAAATGTAAATTGCTCCAGCATTACCATTTAAAGCAGTGTTATTTATGAATTCGTTATTTGTAATTGTTGGATTACGACTATACCAATAGATTACACCACCATCTGTTGCTGCAGTACCGTTGATGAATTTAGAATTAGTTATAGTACCATATTGACCTGTCCAGTAAATGATACCTCCACGTGCATCGGATTTGGAATTTTCTATTGTAATGTTTATTAAACTTCCATAATTACTAGCCCAATAAATAGTTCCACCTTGATTTGTAGCTGTTGAATTAATAAATGTAGTATTTATTATTTGACCATATGTGTTAGATGAACCTGCCCAGTAAACTGCTCCAGCATAGCTTTTGGAACTTGAATTGATGATTGTGGAATTAATAATATTTCCATTTGCACCTACCCAATAAAATGTTCCTCCACTGCCTGCAGCAGTCGAATTAATGAAAGTTGAATTAATAATTTTAATATTTTTATCATTTACATAAATTGCACCAGCACTTGTTGTTGCATTGCTGTTAATGAATTTAGAATTTTCAATAGTAATATCAGGGTCATCTATATATACTGCACCACCAGTTTTTGATTTTGAATTGATGAAATTTGAATTTGATATTGTTGTTCCTGACCCAGTTGCAATATGCAATGAGCCTCCCTGACCACTAGAAGATGTTGTAGTACTGTTAATTACAGTTATATCAGATATTACACTATCTGCACCGTACCAATATATGGAACCACCAAACTTTCCTGCAGTATTATTTATAAAAGTGGAATTTAAAAGTTTAGAATTTGGACTTTGATATAAATAAATAGCTCCACCGTTACCGCTTGAACTTAAAGCTTTATTGTTAATAAATTTGGAATTAGTTATTTCAACATTATATGATGAACCTGATCCATATTCATAAAATGCCCCACCGTCTGTTGCTGCAGTATTGTTTATGAATGTGGAATTAATTATTTTTCCAGAGGTATAATAAAATGTTACAGCTCCACCATATCTTCCAGCTGCATTATTGATAAAAGTAGAGTTTATAATTGTAGCATCATCCCCATACCATCTTATAGCTCCACCGTAATAATCAGAAGTGGTTTGAGTTGATTTACCATTGATAAAGATTATATTTTTTAAAATAACATTATCTGCATTAATATGGAATATCTGACTAAATCCGTTTGCATCAATCTTATGATTTTTTCCATCTATTGTCAAACCATCATGATCATCATCGATTAGGATACCAGTTTTGCTTGCAGAGGAATCAAATATATAATCCTTTGTCAGTTCTATTGTTCCATTTGTATTTGTATTTATTAAGTTTTTTAATTCATTGTAAGTACCGATTTCAGTATCATCAGCACTTGTTATGTCGTTTTCTGTTTCAGTTATTATTGTATTTTCTTGATCATCAGCAATTGTTAATTCACTAGCATCAGTTGTTGCAGTTGTTGCTTCATCGGTTACTGCATTTACTGTAGTTATGCTGGCTATTGCTAATATCAATAATATTGTGATTAGTATTTTCTTATTCACGAAAATGAAGCCTCCTGTGTAATTTTTATATTAAGATTACAGCATGTAATCTGTTATTGTTGATTTTTTGGTGTGTGTGAATGTTGAATATTATTTTTCAACAAATTTTTTTAAAAGTAGCCTGGTGAGTATTAAGTTTATACATTCTAGTATATAACTATTGTTATATTTTTACCATTTTGCAAAAAAAATAAAAAAAATTGAAAGGTAAAATAAAAATCATTATTTAATTTTGATAGTTTTAGTAACACTATCCTCAATATAAATTACTTTATATTTGTATGTTTTACCTTTCTTAAGTTTTTTAATAATGTTTTTCTTAATTTTAAAGTAAGCAATGCCTTTACCATTTGTTTTAAGTTTAAATGTTTTTCCTTTAAACCTAACTTTTAGTTTTTTATTTTTAAGAACACTTTTAGCTTTAAGTGTAATCTTAATTTTAATGGTCTTTGAGGATTTTTTCACTTTAACATTTTTAGCGATAATAACAGGTTTAACTACGATTTTATTGGAAACCTTAAATCCTTTATATTCAGCAGTGATAATATATGTCTTATGTGCAAGATTAATTTTAAGTGAAGCATATCCATTATTATTAGTTTTAACATAATAGGTTACTCCATGAACCTTAAAAGTCACGATTTCACCTGCTTTAACCGGGTTTCCATCATCACCGTATGCACGTACTGTATAATAGGACTGTCTGTAGAAAATATTCAAATCTGAATTTTCCTGTATCCTATCAACAATATTCAATGATCTAATCAAACTTTCATTGGTTAACAAATTTTTAACTTCAACAGTGTACTTACCCGAATACAATTTAGCGTTTAAAATTGCTACACCATTATTATCTGTTTTAACCTTATATGAATGATTGTTGATTATGAATTCTACTTCAGAATTCTTTAATTCTTTTCCATATTTATCTTTAAATGTTGCCTCAAAGTCTTTGCCGGAGTTATATCCCCTTGTCAGGTTTTCTGCAAAGACTGTAATAAAAGGTTTCACTTTAATTGTTGCATTCAAAGAGCTATCGAAGTAATCATTATTGCTTGTGTAAATTGCAGTAACATTATATGTTCCAGCATCTTCAAATGTAACATTAAATTCAATTACACCTTTATTAGTGTCATTCAATTGAATTTTATAGGTTTCATTTCCTATTATTAAAGTTATGTTTCCACGAGCATCTTCATCCAAAGTGATAGTAATAGTAGCGTTTTCACCCAAATTAATATCTTTGGTTGAAATGTTGAATTTAGAGTCAAACTTAATAATTACTGTACCTTTAAAGATATTTGCTGTTGTTAAGTTTTCCTGAGAAGCTGAAACAACATAAACTCCAGGCTTTGTGAATGTATAATCATAGGACCATACACCATATTCATTCTGTGCTGCTTCAACTAAATTTTTATCAACATCAAATTTTAACCTGGTGAAATTACCAGACAAGACAATCTTGTTATTGTTATCATCGAATATTAGAGCTTTTAAAGTGACATTTGAGAGAGAGTACTTTGTTTGATTTTCTAAAACGATAATATTAGTTTTTGAAAGAATTTTCTTATCCTCCAGATAGATATAATTCTCTTCATTTAAGTTATTATTACTTAAAGTCAAATCTGAAGTTGAAAATATACTATAACTTGATGTTTTATCTGTAAAGTTTGAATCTGAAACTTTAACAGTGCCTTTATTTATTCTTACGGATTGTCCATAAGTTGCAGCATTGTTAATGAATTCAGATGTTGATATTTCACCATTACTATTTTCCCAACTTATAGCACCACCATTGTTTAGGGCAGTGTTATTGATAAAGATTGATTTTGATATTTCTCCTTTGTTAGTGTCTTGGAATCTGATTGCTCCACCATTTGTTCGTAGTGCCTTATTTCCTATAAATGTTGAATTTGTTATAACTCCATTTGGGCTATTGTACCAGTGGATTGCTCCTCCACCATTTGTTGATGTTGCATTGTTTTCTATAAATGTGGAATTTTTCAATGTTGCTTTTTCACCACGATACCAGTAGATTGCTCCACCGCGATACCCTTTATTGCCTTTAAAGTATAGGCTTGTGAATTGTGCATTGTTACTTGAGTCTCCACCTATTGCTCCACCATTGGTAGCGCTATTATTTATGAATCTTGAATTTATCACTACTGCATTTGCACATGTCCAAAAGTATAATGCTCCACCGTAACCAGCAGATCCCAGTACTTTATTGTTGGTGAAATTGGAGTTTGAAATTGTAATTCCATTAGCGTTTTTAGGAGCATATATTGCTCCGCCCTGGCCATTGTATGCTGTGTTGTTATCAAAGTGAGAGTTAGTAATTTTTCCATTACTTCCTGCCCAGTAGATAGCTCCTCCAGTATCATCTGCATAATTGTTTTTAAAGGTTGAGTTAATTACCTGACCGTTACTTCCGCTCCAGTAAATAGCTCCACCATAATCGTTATTATAACGGTAGTGATAATAATATCCGTTGATTATGGTTAAATCTTTTAGTATAACATTGCTAGCTGTAATTTCAAAGATCCTTCCTTGACCCTGAGCGTCTATTACATGATTATTCCCATTAATAGTAACACTTCTGGATATTGAAATTCCATCATTAAAGTCATCATCTGTGGAACTGTCGAATTTATAGTCTTTTGTTAAATCTATAGTTCCGCCACTACTTACTAATTCCTGTAATTCTGTAAATGTTCCTGTTTGTTCACTTAAAATATTGTCCAAATTATCTGCTGACAATTCATCATCACTACTATTTGAGACTAAATCTATATCTGAGGTTGCGTTTACTGAATTTATAGCAATGAAGAATAGAACTAATAATATTAGAACATATTTTTTATCAATCACGAATTGAAAACCTCCATTTTTTTGATTGATTACTTGCGTAACCAGGTTTTTGGTGTGTGAATGAAAAATATCATCATATTTTTTGATGACATTTAAAAGTAGTCTGGCGAATATGTAGTTTATATCTTCTAGTATATAACTATTGTTATATTTTTTATAACTGATTAAAAAAATTGAAGTAAAATAACTATATTGATGTAAAATATTTTTGTAATTTAGCAAATATGATCAGATTAAACAATAGATTTAAATACCTCTTTACAAAATATTAATTTAGCAAAATATAACTATTGTTATTTTTTTGCGTTTTCATTACTCGGGCGAAAAAAAATAAAAGTGATGAAAAACATGACTAACACAATTACTATCGAAGAATACTTAAACGAAGAGTCAAACACAACAATACTGATTGATGTGAGAGACAAGGAAGAATTAAATCTAGGAAAAATTGAAAATTCAATACATATACCATTAGAAGAAATATCATACAACTTAGATTCAATAGATAAAAATAAAAAAATCTACATTTACTGTAAAACAGGAAAAAGAAGTAACGAAGCAGTTGAACAATTATCCGAATTAGGATACGATGCATATACCCTCGAAGGAGGATATGAAGCCTATAAAAATCATGTAAGTTCACTTGAACCTGTAAAAATTGATGCTAAAGGCGAAATGTGTCCAGGACCAATCATTAAAGTTGCAGATACAATCAAAGAATTAAGAGATGGTCAGAAAGTATATGTTGAAGCAACTGAAGATGCGTTCGAATCAGACATAAAAATATGGGCTGAAAGAACAGGAAATAATTTGGAATCATTAAAAATTGAAGATGGAATCATAAAAGCAGTAATACAAAAAATAGATAAACCACAAATACCAGCAGACAATGACAAGACTTTTGTAGTATTCAGTGGAGATTTAGATAAAACCATTGCAGCATTCATCATAGCAAATGGAGCCGCATCAATGGGAAGAGATGTAACAATGTTTTTCACATTCTGGGGATTAAACATCCTAAGAAGACCTGAAAAAGTAAGTGTCAAAAAGACATTGATTGAAAAGGCATTTGGATTCATGATGCCAAGAGGAACCAAAAAATTAGGATTGTCAAGAATGCAAATGGCAGGTGCAGGCCCAAGAATGATCAGGTCAATAATGGATTCCAAAGGAATTTTATCCCTCGAAGAATTAGTTGAAACAGCAAAAGAACATGGAGTTCGTCTTGTAGCATGTCAGATGTCAATGGACATTATGGGAATCCATAAAGAAGAACTGATAGATGGAGTTGAACTAGGTGGAGTATCAACATTTATTGGTTCCGGAGAAAAAAGTGATATGAGTTTATTCATATAAAATATGTTTAATTTGTAAAACAAATTAAACATTAATTTATTTTAATTATTAACTGTATTTATCTTTTAATACATTCATTATTTTTAATTTTTCAAATGCAACATCTTTTGGAGCTCTTCTCAAACCGCAATCAGGGTCCAATAGTAAATTGTCCTTTCCAACAATTTCAACAGCTTTTTTAATCAAATCCTCAACATCATCAATATTATCAACAGTATTTACTGATGAGTCAACACATCCAAAGCCGATCTTTTTATCAGAAATCAAATTATAATTCTCCTCTAAAACTCCTAAATTAACATTGTTTCCTGCAAATTCAAAATCAAGAATATCAACATTAAAACGAGCAATATCTTTAAAAGCATCCTTTAATATACCACAAACATGCATAGCCAAAGGAACATCCAAACCATCTTTTAAAATTGAAATAGCTTCACGGGCAGTTTTCATATCAACCATACCAGTTGATAAAAACGGTTCGTCAATTTGAATGTATACAGGTTCCACTTTACTGGCAATCGCATCCACTTCATATTTAAGGCTGTGAGCCAAATCAAGTATGGCATCTTCCTTGTTTTTATAGAAACCCTGAATTCTTGAAGAGTGAACAATAGTATTTGGACCAGTAATGATTCCTTTAACACCTTTTCCTTCGGGAATATTGCCGTTGAAATATTCTTTCATTACTTTTTTAGCATACTGAAGGTCTTTAATGGAAATTTCCTGAATAGGCTTTCTGATTTTTGAGACAATCTCAGTATTGCCGTCAACAATTTTCATTCCGGGAATATATTCAGTAAAAATAGAAACCATGTCACCCCTGACCTGACCGTCAGAAACAATATCTACGCCTGCATCAAGCTGGGCGATAATACTCTCTTTAATTGATTCATTAAATGCATCATATGCACCTAATGCCTTGAGCAATTTATCTTTAGTTGAAGTTGCTTCTTTTACTTCAACTGGAAAACTTCCAACTACAGTTGATTTCATTTTTTATTACCAGTATCTAATTTTCTGATTTTTTCAACTTCTTCTTCATCAATTGGAAGCTCCACAACTGATGTTCCGTGACACGGTTTGGTGTATGGTAGGAAAACGGTTCCTTTTTCATGATCAAATCCTATTGGTATTGGTGGAATACCTATTACACGAACACCTAATACTTCATCTCCAGGTTTAATATATACCAAATCATCAGCTTTAAAACGGATAATCATGGCACAGTCTTTAAAACCTGCTTTTGAAGCATGAATCTCATAATTATCGGATTGCTGTAAATAAGTATCTAAACAGAAAGACATTTTATTCAATCTCCTTAATTGCTCTGTCAAATTTAACTTTAATTGGTGAAGGATTATGGAAAGCTCTTACAGCAGTGATTAAAGCGTTGCTTCCGCTTTCTTCAATCATTGTTACAAATTCCGCCACTTCATCTGCATCTCTTGAAAATACAAGGGCAAGTGATTTGCATTGTAAAATCTGTTCAAATGTTACGAAAAATGATGCTGCTGCGTCCTTGTGAACAAAACCCACTAATAAATCAAAGTCACCAGAGTTTATTTCACCTAAAAGTCTTTCTAAATCAACTATATTTAACTTATAATAATCTTCAGGGTCAGAAATTTTAACCAGTTTTTTAGCTGCAGGATTAGCTGCAATAGTTGTATCATAACCCAATTTTGTTAATTTATTAAAAACATAAACTGCCATTGGAGTTTGAGATGGAGTTTCAGGACATCCTAGCAATACCAAAGCTTTCATATAACTACCTCTTATGATCTTGTTTTAAGTGTAACTACATTAGCTAAAATCAATGTACCTACGAAAATGAATGTTAATAATGCCATACCATTAATAGACCTGTTAAATATAAACAATCCGATTAATGATTGTGCACAGAATGATGCTAGAGCACCAGTTAATAATACTTCTCTTCCAAGATATTTCTTATTATTTTTCTCTCTTTTCTCTCTGTATTTCTTCAATACTTTAAATCCTATTACAATGGTTCCGACTACAAATAACATCAATCCGACAAGTCCAAGTATACCAAAGTCAAAACCGTATCCGAAAATACCCGGAAGCATATAATCGATTGTATCCTTTTGATTTACAAGAATACCGAAAAACATCGGGAATGGAAGACCGAAGAACAGTACCAGCTGCATCGGCAGGGTAATATAACCTTCAGCGAATGCCGTACCTTCTGCTCCCCAATATGAAGCATCTGCACTGTGACCAATCAGTTGAATATTATGCAATACTGTCTTAATACTTGACAAAGAGTATTGTTCAATCCTTCCCAACCTCAATAAAGGTGAAAAAATTGTCATTCCAGATACTCTTGCAATAATCTCCAACAGTACAAAACCAACGCCTGCAGCTCCTAAAAACATCATGATTCTTCTTGCTGTGAATACTGATTTTTCCCTGAATGACTTGGAAATCATTAAGTATCCGAAGAATAAACCGATTAACCATAATAATAAAAAGGATCTGTGCATTAATCCACCAAATATGGTTATACCTGCAAGGAATAAAATTACAAATCTTCTAAGTGGCCTGATATCCACACCCGATTCCTTCATTACCTTCAGAGATGCTAAAGCCGCCACAGTTCCAAGCAATGCTATCGGACCGAATGGGTGAGTGAATTCCGCCTGACTTGAGGATATTACCAAAAGTGCAATATCTGCTCCAAAAATTAATGTGAAACCTCCCATGATAAACAATGATAAAAAGGTCACTACACTTAAAGATAATGGGATTAAGTTTAAAGCAAACACCCATACAACAAATAGCATAATAGCTACTTCTACAATTAATTGTAAGTGGTTTTGAGCAATTAACAACATATTAAAATCACAATTCTCTATTTTTTTAAAATTTAAAAAGTGGACTGACCGGGATTTGAACCCGGGGCCTCCGCCATGCCAAGGCGACGATCTACCATCTGAGCTACCAGCCCAAAAAATGAATATTATATTATATAATTTGAAGGTATTACTATAAAAAACTATTTACCATTTCGAGCCAAATCATATAGGTTATCTATAATTACCTGGAAAAGGTCATCAGTTTCAACATCAATTTTTTCATGAGGGTTTACAATAAAATCCAATGCCTTTTCTATTACCTCATCAGTGTCATTGGACCTATACATCAAACCTTTATTGATGTAATACTGATCAACAGACAATGTTTCACCAGGATAACATGAAATAACTGGAGTTTGAAGAATTGCAGCTTCCCTGTTCATTGTTCCACCAGCACCGATAACAAGATCTGCTTTTTTAATAATGCTTGAGGTATCTACTGGAGGCTTTAGGATTGAAACGTTTTCAATTCCTTCAAATATTTCAGCCTGTTCCTTAAATCTTGGCAGGATTAGGATGTTGGCTACGTTTTTTAGCTCGTCAACTATTGGTGAGAGTACAGACTTTCTGCAATCAGCATCAAGGTATGATGCAAGTGAAGGTTCCGGTCTCATCAATATAGTTTTAGGATGATTTAATTTCAAGTTCAAATCATCAAACACATTGTCATTATATTCAAAGCTTTTGAAATGCATTAATTCAGATGTTCCATTATATGGAATAATAGTGTTTGGATCTGCTCCGTATTCCATCAGTTTCCAGAAATTTATAATGTCCGGTGTGATAATTCTGTCACATAAGGGAAGAGTCAGTTTATTGGCAGCCAGAGCATGCTCATTGTCAAGAACATACAGGCTTGGAATCCCTAAACCGAAAGTGATTCTTGGAAGTTCAATGGAATGCTTGCTAAGGGCAACATCCACCTTTTCGTCATGTATGATGTCTACAAGTTTGAATACCCTTTGGGTGCTTTCCCTTAACTTGTCATAAAGGCTTACACCATGCTTTCCAACGGATATATAGTCAATTTCATACATGTCAAGTAACTTATGGATATCTCCGAATTGTCTGGCAGTGACAATTACATCCTCACCTTCCGCTTCCAAATATTTTATTACATCTTTAAAAAACCTTACATGAGGCGCATTTGAGATATCTATCCATACTTTCATGTTACCACCTGAATAATAAATTTATTTCATCGCATCTTCAATTACTTTAATGATTTCATCCAATCCAGTACCCTCTTTTAAGCTGGATTTGATTACTTTAATGTTAGGGTTTAACTTTTGAGCATCTGCAACCATCTTGTCTGCATCAGCTCCAACAGCATCTGCAAGATCAACCTTGTTGATTACAACCACATCAGAGGTCTGGAATATAATCGGGTGTTTTTCGACAGTGTCATCACCTTCAGTCACACTTACAACAACTATTCTTAAGTGTGAACCTAAATCAAAGTCAACCGGACAGATTAGATTGCCCACATTTTCAATGATTACCATGTCCAAGTCATCTAACGGCAAGTCTTCCAATCCATGACCCACTAAATGTGCATCCAAATGGCATTCCTTGCCTGTGTTGAGTCCCACTACAGGTACGTCATGTTTTTCTATACGTCCTGCATCGAATTTTGAGATTACATCTCCTGCAAGAACTCCAATTTTATAATCAGTATTATCAATTATTTCTTCTACAAGTGTTGTTTTACCGGAACCTATTGCTCCTACAAAGTCAACACAAAAAATATCTTTTTCTTCCAAGTTTTTAAGGTTTTTATCAGCTAATCTTTTATTGGCATCCATAATGTTTTTTGCTACTTCAACATCTGCTACTTGGTGCATTCTTTCACCTCATTAATTTAATTATCATCAGGTTTTTCTATAACAATATTTTTAACTACAATATCTTTTCCATTCAATGTTTCTACACTCAAACTGTCACATTCAGGACATTTCACTAATGGAGCATAGTGATCACTATCATCAAGTATAGCTTCACCATGGAATTCACAATCATTACATTGGATTTCTGCAGGAATTTCCTCGAAATTAATTTCTGCATCTTCCATTATAGTATTTTCAATTAAAATTCCTAAAATAAATTCCAATTGTTCTGGATTAATCATTGCAAGTCTTCCAACTTCAACGGTAACTTCATTAACTTCAGTCGCATTATTTGCTTCTGCAGTTTCTAGAACTGCATTGATAATACCCTGAGCCATTGATAATTCGTGCATTTAACTACTCCTTATAAACTTTAATATTTTAATTTTATCGCTATTAATTAATAAAAGTTTTTAATACAAAAAATGAAAATTAGTAATATGGTAGATTTAATTGCAGGAAATTTAATTGCTAATCTAATATTAATCATATCATTAATTCTGATTTCAATTCCAGGACTGATATATTTCAAAAATAGAAAACTAACTAATAATCCATTGATTGTCCCGAATAATATTTCTTTCAACATAGATTTATGTCATTTAAACGGACTTTATCGGGAAAAATTAACTAAAAACAGGGGCATAATCACAACCTACGGATTAGTTATTGAAATAACACGATTAATCAGCTCAGGATATATTTCTGTAGAAATCAATGAAAATGCAAGTACTGCTTATGAAAAAATAACATTAAAAATCAATAATTCAAAAACAAAAAAGCTTAGTTCATCCGATAAATCAATTATAAACATTTTAAAATTATTTGATAATTCAAAAATTAATTTAAAATCGATGGACGATAAATTAAACAATAAGTCAACTATGAAAAAATTCATTAATAGTTATAGGGATTGGTTTTTGAAAGTTGAAAGAAAAAATACTTCTAAATCATATTACATTACAAAATATAGAAATTCATTTGTTTTTTTAACCATTGTGCTCATAATTTATTTGACATTAACAATTATTATTCTTGTAAATGATAATGCTCCTTTTACTTATATTTTAATTCAGTTTTCCACATTACTAACATATATCTTTTATAATTTTAAATTTGATAATATATTCGGACAGTACACCCCTGAAGGAAAAGAATTTTTAAATGTTTTAAATTCTCTTAAAAACTATTTAACATCTCATCCAACAATTGAAAAATATCCTCCAAGAGATTGGAATAGGTTTTTACTTTACAGCGTTTGCTTTGATGTTCATTATGAGTTTTTAGACCATATGAATCAATTGAGGACTTACAAAAAAGAGGATGTGCAAGTATTTATTGAAAATGATGGAATTCAAATTCTAAAAGATATTTTCAAGAAATCCAAAATCAATGAGTATACTTTTAGAAAAGATGAAAATAAAGGTAATGATGATGTGGATGTTTCTGAGTTGATTCCACCGGTGTATTATACTGATGTAATGTTGCTATTCTCAATATTTAAATAATTCAATAATTAAAAAATATCATAAGGAGATAATATTATGACTTACAAATCTAAATTCGGTTTTGGTTGTATGAGATTACCTCTAACCAACGCTGATGACCCAACATCAGTCAATCAGGAACTGTTCAATGAAATGGTTGATATCTATATGGAAAAAGGATTCAACTACTTTGACACTTCCTATGCCTACCATAACGGTACAAGCGAAACAGCCATGAGAAAAGCAATAGTTGAAAGATATCCGCGTGAATCATTTGAAATCTGTGACAAGATACCTACTTGGGCGCTGACAAGTGAAAGCGACAATGAAAAATTCGTTAATGAGATGCTAGAAAGACTGGGAATTGAATACTTTGACGTATTATTTATACACAATATCAATGTTCCATGGTTTAAATTGGCTGAAAAGCACAATTCATTTGAATTTTTAAAAGACATGAAAAAAAAGGGAATTGCCAAAAAAATTGGTTTCAGTTTCCACGACAAGGCAAATCTATTAGAAAAAGTTTTGGACAAATACGGTGAATATCTTGATGTTGTTCAGCTTGAACTTAACTATCTTGACTGGGAAGATGAATCAATCGAATCACACAAATGTTACGATTTATGTACCCAATATGGAATTGATGTCTATGTAATGGAACCACTAAAAGGCGGAGTTATCGTCAATCAATCCGAAGAAATCAACAGGGAATTTGAAAATTTTAATCCTGACAAATCAATTGCAAGCTTTGCATTAAGATTCTGCGCTTCACTTGATAATGTAAAAATGGTTTTATGCGGCATGAACAAGATGGAAGACATGATTGACAACTGCGATACCTTTGAGAATTTTGAAGTTTTAAGTGATGAAGAAAATCAATTTTTAGAAAAAATGGGCTTAAAACTAAAAGAGACTCTTGCTGTACCGTGCAGTGAATGTGGATATTGCATAAAAGAGTGCCCTTCAATGATTCCTATACCTGAATATTTCCATATCTACAATACCAGCAAAAATCAGCCCGAATCAAATATCTACAGATTATATTACGATAAACTGGCAGATGAAAAGGTTCCTGCTGAAGATTGTACATATTGTGGAACCTGTCTGGACTTCTGTACACAAAATATAGACATTCCGGAAGAGCTGGAAAATGTATGTAAACACTTTGAGGAAGGATTCAGCCCATACGGCTAGGAAACCCTCATTTTTAACTCACGGACCATTTCACCATTTTTATTTATTTTTGATGCCTTTTTATAATACTCAATCGCCTTTTGGAAAATGCCTGAATGATAATAAATCAATCCCATCAATGCCAATGCTTCTGAATTTTTATCATCAAAATCCAACAGTTTTTCCAATATTTCTGAGGAAGTTGCAAGATCGCCCTGTTCAAATAAATCATAAGCCTCTTCATATAATGTTTCTATATCATCAAGAGAATTCAGCTTAACTTCCTGTTTTTGGGGCTTATTGGTAAGAAGCACTTCAAGTTCATTTGCCATTTCATTTGACCTATCACATGAAAGTGCCTTTTTGGTAAATACCAATGCTATGTCTCTTTGGTCTTGCTCGTATAAAATCTGCGCCATAAGTGATAGTGCATTGGAGTGTTTATTGTCATGAGCCAAAATTGAATTGAGAACATCTTTTGAAGCGGAATAATCCCCTTTATTATATAATTCAAGGGCATCATCAAACTCATCGGGAATTTCCTCGTTTTCAATAGTGATTTCAGCTTCCACTTCCTCATCACTTCTAGCTATTAAATTCCTCATATATTCCAGAATATATTTAGTGGCATTTTTATGCAACGGCTTATTATCATTTCCACATTTTGGAGAATAAATGCAAGCGGGACAGCCGCTTTGGCATTGGCAATTATCCAATAAATCAATGGTTGAATTTAACAATTCTATAAACACATCAACAGCTTTCTCACAAATACCAATTCCACCTTCATAACCGTCATAAATGAATATTGTAGCTTCCTGTGTGTCTTCATGATAATTGGTTGAAAGTCCACCAATATCAAACCTGTCACACATTGTATGAAGTGGAAAGAGTCCGATTAAAGCATGTTCTGCACCATGCAATCCGCCCGCAAAGACTTCCTCCTCATTTGGAAACATATCCTCCAATGTGTCCTTAACCTGTTTTGGTATTGTAAACCACAATCCTTTGGTATTGAATTTTAATGGCGGCAAATCAAGAGGGTATGTTCCAACCGCCTTAGAAAATTGCATTTTTTTATATTTAAAGTAATCTTCACTAACTGTCAATTCGCCAAAGTGTATTGTCAGCTTGCCATATTTTGTTTTTGACAGTTTCTTTTTAATGTTAATGTCAGTCTGGTTTAAAACCATTGTATGATAATCAACTTCCTGTTTTGATACATTAACAAATCCATTCTTTAAATTAACACTATTTACAACATAAGTGTCCCCTTTGTTGATTAGAATTGCACCTTCATGAGCTTCACGATAGACCTGGGACCTTTCCATAGTTTCAAGAAGTTGACCATTATTCATTACCTTAAACTCTTCAGAAGATATTTGGTCAAGTGAATGGTCCATTGCAGGATTATCGTCGTACGGATAAATAAAGTCCCCTCTATGATTTTCATATAAATCCTTGCGGGAAACTAGCTTATCAACAACATCCTGTGAAATATCAAAGTACTTTTCCGCTTCACCTCTTTGCAAAGGAAGTTCTTTTGCAGCACATAGAAGGTGTGCATCCTGCAATATAGGATTTTTCAAATCAATGATTGCATTTTCATGAGCCTTGTCAAAGAAGAATTTAGGATTATTCATGAAGTATTGGTCAAGCTGGTTTTCAAAGGCAATCAGTACAGCCAGAGATTTTTGATTGCTCCTTCCTGCTCTTCCTGCCTGTTGCCATGTTGAAATCATTGTTCCGGGATATCCTGAGATGATTACAGCATCAAGTGATCCGATGTTTATTCCAAGCTCCAATGCATTGGTACATGTAACTCCAAGATATTTTCCGCTTTTAAGCCCATCTTCGATTTCTCGTCTTTCAGTTGCCTGATAGCCTGCACGGTAGGCTGCAATTCTATGAGCCAATTGCCCCTTTATTTGAGTCATGTCCTTTTTGGCCCACATGGCAATTAGTTCTGTTGTTTTTCTTGAAACGGTAAAACATAATGTCTGGATGTTTTTAAGCATCATGTACATGAATATGTTTTCAGTCTCCATGTGGACAGACGGTGCATTTTGTGTGTTAATCTTTTTTCTAACGTAATTTTTGAATGGATTATACAGGATGAAATCCTTTTCACCGCTTGGAGAGGTGTCATTGTCAACTAGTGCAAATTCTTCACCTGTCAATCTGTTTGCAAGCTCCAACGGATTGGCCAGTGTTGCAGATGATAAAATGAACTGAGGATATGATCCATAAAAGTTTGCAATTCTTTTAAGTCTTTTAATTAAAAATGCAACGTTTGAGCCAAAGACTCCTTTATAGTAATGTGATTCATCAATGACAATGAAACGCAGGTTTTTATAAAATCTTGACCATTGATGATGCCATGACAATATCAAATGAAGCTGATATGGATTTGTCAGTACAATCCTTGAATTTTCACGTATTCCCCTTTTTTCTGTCCTTGGAGTGTCCCCATCATATGTTCGGGGTTTTAGCTTAATGTCCAATTCTTTTTCCAGGTTCTCCAAAACGTGCAGCTGGTCATTTGACAGAGCCTTTGCTGGGTAAATGTAAAGGGCTGTTGCATCCTTATCCTCAATCATTGTCTCCATTATCGGTAGATTGAAAGCAAGAGTTTTACCTGAAGCGGTCGGTGTTGTTATAATTACATTTTCACCGTTTTGGATTGCTTCATATGTCTCGGCTTGGTGCTGGTACAACTTAACGCCTCTGGAATCAAGATAGTCCACTATTTTTTCATTTAAATTATCAACTTTTTTAAAACTAGCTTTTTTAGCTGGTATAGTTTCAATATGGGCAATATTTTCCCTATATCTCACATCATTTTTAAACATATCAATATGGTTTACCTCAGACATAATATCAGCTAAAATTAATTATATCATTATTTTGGTAATTTATTATATTTAAATCAAATCAGAGAGCATTTGAAAAGTAATAAGAATTAGAAATTATTTGAAGTTAGAAGCAATTGCTCCTAACTTATGCATATTATGGAGAAATTATTACCCCATGTTAAATAATTTGTACATCACTATAAATAAATTTTTGGTTAACCTAAATAAACTTTAAATTTAAAAATTACTTTTCAAATGCTCTCTCAATTACTTTATTAAGTATTAACTTAATAAATAAAACCATATTTAATGAGTGAGGGAAAAAATGATTACTCAAGAAGAATTTGAAGAGATTGTAGTGAAAGTACTTGAAAGAGACATTTCTTCAAATGAAGACCAAAAAAAAGCAATTATCGCCAAAGCAAATGAATCATTATTCTTGGTTGCAGGTCCCGGAAGCGGAAAAACTACCGTAATGGTGTTAAAAATATTAAAATTCATATTTGTTGATGACATCAATCCTGAAGAGATTTTTGCAACAACTTTTACAAGAAAAGCGGCAGAAGAATTATATTCAAGAATCCTGGGCTGGGGAGATGAAATTAAAAATCATATATTTGACAGTACAGATGATTTTGACCTGATTGGAGATGTAAATCGGATTGACTTTAACCAGATAAAAGTTGGGACAATCGATAAGTTGGCAGAAGAAATAATGAGGCAAAACAAAGAGCCCGGAACCAACAATCCAATTGTCATAGAAAAATTTGTTTCAAACTCCGCAATGATAAAGATTCTAAGTGAAAATGAATTATATAAAAACGAAGCTCTTCAGGAATTCCTTAAAACACTGACAGGCCGAGAAAAATTTGATGAACCATCAAAAATGAGTGAAATTTTACTTGTAATTAAAGACAGAATCTATCAGGACAAGCTAGACATTGATGAGTTATCTAAAGAGATAACTCATGATAAAGGAATGGAAATCACACTGAATTGCATTAAGAAATATAGGGATTTGCTAATCGAGAGAAATACAATGGATTTTACAATCCTTGAATCTAGATTTTTAACAATGCTTAAAGAAAACAGACTGGATTTATTTTTAGATAATGTTAAAATCGTTTTAATCGATGAATATCAGGACACCAATTTGATTCAGGAAGAAATCTATTTCACAATTGCAAAATCCGCACTTAAAAACAATGGAAATATTACAGTTGTAGGAGACGATGACCAATCCCTTTATCGTTTCAGAGGAGCTACTGTAGATTTATTCACCAATTATAAGCAACGTGCGAATGATAAATTGGGGATTGATGTAGAAGAAATCAATCTTAAAACTAATTACCGTTCAACAGACAACATCATCAACCTTTGCAATCATTTTGTTGAACTCGATGACGATTATCAGCTTGCAAGGGTTAAAAACAAACCAAAAATCATAGCCCCTGATTTTGAAAAGGACACAATGCCAATACTGGGACTTTTTAGAAACAATGTGGAGATGCTGTCAAAATCATTGTCCAACTTACTTTCAAAACTTATCAATGAAGGAGAAGTGCATCCTAAGGTTTTAAAAGTCCTTGATGAAGATTATTTCAGACAAGTTGATGGAAACATTGATATTGCCAGATTACAGCAGATTAATCAGGAGCGTGAAAAGCAGGGAAAAAGAATTGAAAGGCTGACCCTCAAATTAGATGATGAATACGGATCCGCATCAGATGTTGCAATATTGTCATATTCTCCTAAAGAAAAACAGTTTGGGAACAATTCACTTTTATATTACTTGAGAAGACATTTAAAAAAGCAAAGAAATCCAATTGAAGTCTTTAATCCAAGAGGCATTGAACTTCAAAAGGTTGAAATTGTGGAAATATTCTGCGGACTGATGCTTGAATGCATTGACCCTGAAAGCAAAATTCAGTTAAGTGACAAAACTATTCCGAATCTTGCAAAGGTTACAATGACCAGATGGAGAGTCCGTGCACGAGAATACATTAAACTAAACCCAGAACCTCACGAACCGATTAACTTAAGCCAATTTGTCCTTTACTGGCAGAATAGAATTCCAAGGGGAAGTGACAAATGGCCACAAAAAGCCAGCCTAATGGAGCTTGCATACAAACTAGTTACTTGGATTGATGAACTGCAGGATGATGTTGAAGGAATAGTTTATCTTGAAGCGATTACCAAATCCATTACGCAGACCGGTTTTTTCAGCAAATACTATTCAAACATTTCATTTTACAATAAGGAAACTGAAAAGGAATCAATTTTAGAAGCCATCTGGAACATTTTCATTCCACTTGCAAGCGGAGGAATACAAATTGATGAATCATTACTTGAAACTCTGCCTGATGATAGGGTGAATGTTCTGTCAATACACCAGTCAAAAGGATTGGAATTTCCATTAGTAATTGTTGATGTGGGTTCGAAGTTTAAAGACAACAACATCAAAACACAGCACTTAAGATTCCCGAAAAAATCTGCCAAAAACATTACAATCGAAGACACCATACGCAGATACAGTGAATTGGGCGAATCCGAAAGAAGTGAAAAGGACCGCTCGTTCGATGATTTGACACGCCTTTACTTTGTTGCATTTTCAAGAGCAGAAAGTGTATTGCTGTTGGTGGGTTTAAATTCAGCGATTGAAGGATATACACGTAAAAAAGACCACTTCAACATACCTAATGTTGCCGTCGGATGGAGCAGAGATGAAAAATATCACGGATTTAATGAAATTTACTTAATATAGGAGATTAATTATGAAATTACCTTCAAGATCAAAATCATATATAATTCCAGAATACAGTCTAACTGGAGATTTGCTGTCATTTCTCACATGCAATCTGCAATATCGCTATCAAAACAAAGGAACCCTTCCTCCTTCAAAACCTGTTCAAAGATGGTTTGGAGAATTCATTCATGGCGTTTTGGAAGAGGCTTATCTTGAATGGGACACAAACAATAAGGAGTTTCCTTGGAACTGGAAAGAGGATATTCGCCCGATTGAGGACATGATTGACGTTAGATTGCAGGTGGACGGGCTTTACCCTTATGATGAGGATTTGTTTTACAGTCTGATGAATAGCGATTTGACCATTGAGGATTTGAATGAACACGACCATAAGAAATTAGCCAGTGCAAGAGCAGAAAAAGCCATCAATGTTTGGGGACCTCATTTGTTTCCTCTGATTGATTCAACAGAACTTCTGATTAAGGGAATTAGAAAAATGCCAAATTATGATGAAAATGTCAGCAGATCCAACTATTACGGCATTAACGGTGTTGTTGACGTTTTAAGCTCAATGAAAATTAATAAAAATCTTACTCAAAGCAATTTGGATAATTACAATAACAAGATTATAGAATTTCTCAAAAAAGATCCCGAATTCAGAAAAAAAATCACAAATTTCAGCGAAGGGGATGAATACGAAATCATCATTGATTATAAAGGAATGAAAAGACCTCCTGAACAGAGTATCAATAAATTTACCAATCCATGGGAAAATCATAAACAGCAAATCCTAACATATTCATGGCTTAGAAGCCGCCAGGAAGATGCAAAACCTATATTTGCAGGAATAATATTTTATCTAAATGAGCTTGTTCCTTCAAAAGAGGATTTGGTTTTAATACAGGAAGAGATTGCACAGGACAGAACTGATAGTGCTATTGACTACAGTAAATATGCAAATGATGTTGAGTTGATTATGAACTGGAACGAAGATGATAAGGCACCGGAGTTAAGTGAAGAGTTTAAAATTGCAAGGTCAATTCGTATAATCAATATTGACGATAAACAAATCGATGATTCACTTAACAGATTTGATGATGTTGTTTTTGATATTGAAAGTTCCTTAATTAAAGAGATTAAGGGCTGTAAAATTCAGGAGGCCTGGAAAGCAGATTCGGATGAAAGAACCTGTAATGCATGTGATTTTAAAACATTCTGTAAAAATAACAGTGTTAAAACAAAAGATATTAAAATTCCTTAACTAAACATATTATCAAAGGTGATTGTATTGACTAATAATTTAGAGAAAAACAAAAAATATTGTGAAGTAATCGAAAGTAAAATCACTCTTGATGCTAAACCGGTTGCAATGAAATTAGTTAAAACTGAAGATGACCTTCCAGAAGGCATTGAGCTAATCGGTGAAAAAATCAGGCATTGTGAAATGGTTAGAAAAGCTTCATTAGGAGACACTTTCTACTCAACAATTGACCAGCAAATGTGTTTAGGGGGAGCTGGAGCTATTGGACTTAGAGATATGCCTGAAAAACTAGCAAATGGTGAAAAATACTTCTCATTAGGTAGATTTAAAGATATTGAAACTGCAAAAAAATTAACAGCAGATTTATCAATTATTGAAGAGAGATCATGGGCAATAATTTATGCTCCTTTAGATGAAGCTGATTTTGAAGCTGATGTTATTCAAATTATTACAAAACCTGTCGGCGGAATGAAACTTGCACAAAGCCTAGTCTATAAATCCGGTGAAAAAGCCTGCGGATTATTTGCAGGTATTCAATCATTATGTGGCGATGCATTTTCAAAACCTTATCTTGAAGATGGAATTAATTTCACATTAGGTTGTGACGGTTCCAGAAAAGCGGCTGACATCAAGGATGAAGAGATGGCAATAGGCATCAGCAAGGCAAAAATCGAAGAAGTTATTGAAGGACTTGAATCAATCTAAAAGAGTTAGATAATCATCATAATGATTAATATTTAATAACTCTTTTTCATTTTTTTCTTTTATTCCATAAAATATATATCCATCATCAAATATCTTTCTAAGTATTGGATTCAAATTATCATTTTCATTTTCAAGATATTTCATCAGGTTTTTTCTTGGAGCTACAAAAGGCATTCCCAACCCTTCAGCAGTATCCAACAGTCCGGTTTTTCTTCTTCTCAAAATTGATATTGTTTTGTATGGATTTTTTGAGGATTGGCTTACTTCAATCATTTTCTTAAATGTTTCGGCTGAGACTGTCGGCTGGTCGGCGGTAATGCACAAAGCAAAATCAGAAGAAATATTTGAAAGACCATTGTAAAGTGATGTTGATAAACCTACATCAACAGGATTGTTTTCTACAAACTTTACTTCATCTTTATAATTATCAAAAATAGCTTCCTTTATTTCACTGGCATAATGTCCAAGTACTACAATACATTCATCAATATTCAAGGATAATGCATTATCAATTGTGGTCTCTATAACGGTCTTATTGTTAAAAGGTAAAATAAGTTTATTTGTCAACTCGATACCGCGTGAAATCTGATCATTTCTCATACGAGAATTCTTACCAGCAGCAGTAATGATTGTAGAAATAGACATAAAAAAAGAATTTAAAGATATATTCAGTCATTAGGAATATATCTTACGACTTTGGCATAAATACCCATTCCAGTACCTGAGCCTTCAGTCCACATTTTAATTTTTACAGGATAATCATGATTATTATATACAGTGATATCCTGAGCAGGATTGAAACCGAATAAAACTGCATCTTCATCCCAGGTCATACCCACAGGCAAATCAAATCCTTCAGAAGTTACTGCTGCTCTTAAAGCCCTTGCAGATGGACATACTCCGTGTGCAGCACTTCCACCAGGAGCTGAAGCATCACTTGCAGACTCAAAGTATACATAATCCTTACCACTGGATGTGGAATTAGGCGGGATAACAGTTCCATTCCATGCATCAACAAACTGTCTTGCATTGACTTCCCTAATTGAGTCACCATAT
The DNA here is from genome assembly GCF_017468685.1 of Methanobrevibacter sp. Classification (NCBI taxonomy): domain Archaea; kingdom Methanobacteriati; phylum Methanobacteriota; class Methanobacteria; order Methanobacteriales; family Methanobacteriaceae; genus Methanobrevibacter; species Methanobrevibacter sp. The sequence continues at coordinate 46,601 of NZ_JAFUHT010000034.1, read as the reverse complement.
TCAGGGTGTGAACCTAAAGATGTACCATAAGTTTCACCTGATTCTTCAGTGTAATTTCCGGAATATAATAAAATTGGAGAACCTGTCGGATATTCAGATGCATAATCTACCATTTCTTGACCAAATATTTTAGGCACATCACTTGATGAGATATTATTTCTACCATCAGAAAAGCCAACCATTCCTTTTTCCAAGGTAAATGTTGAACCTACTGCAGCATCATAATTATACCAACTGGCTATAGTGGAAGCATTATAATAATCATTACTATATTCCAAATCCCTAATTTCATCAACAGGAACAGATCTAATCTTTTTACCATCTTCATAAACATCTACACCAGATTCTGTTTTTTCAAGCCATTTATATGGAGCACTATATGCCCATACATAATTATCAGGCTCTTTTACAACCAGTTTATCTCCAGCATAGGTTAAAAATCCAGGACCTTCAACATCAACTACATTTCCATATGAATCAATACCTTCACCTGCAACAGTAGAAAAGTCGAATGGAACAACTCCTGTTGTAAATGCCATCAACATGCCCTGTAAATCAAATGCCTGAAGTTGATGTGTTAAAAATCCGAAATTGCTTATTAAAGGAACTTCTACAGGATCTGTTGTACCTACAATAGATTGATTTTCAAACATTGATTGGCCAATAGGAAGATTGTATTGATTGACTACGGATTCTGCAGTATAATTATTACTTGCAGAAGTAAAAACTGCAAGGAATGCGCATAAAACAATTAATGCTACTAATATTGCAATAGAAATTTTTCTCCAACCGTTACTCATTTAATACACCTAAAAAATATACATATCTAATTATATCAAATCTATTATAAAAAGCTTATTGATTTACAATAGTTTTTCAGATATTTCCTTAATTCTATCCTGAATATCTATAATAACATCCTGACCATTTCCACCGATTAAAATAGCCTCTTCATGAGAATACTCGGCAACCAATTCAATAATTTGGTCAAGAGTGTTAACGGTTATGATATTGCCCATATAACCTAATGAATTAAGTCTGTAAATTGCCAAATCTAAAGTGTCATCAAGACCAGGGAAGAGAACAATTACTTCAGGATTATATTTAACTGCAACATCAAGAATATCCAGCCTGTGTATTTCATTAAGTCTTGGAGTACCTATGAATAACGCATAAAAGTCTTTTTCAGCTAAAACTGAAGCTAATGCATCAGAATTATCCGTTTTTCCAACATACACATCAGCATCATTGATTTTATAAACATCTAATCTGCCTTGAACGGCCTTAAAATTCTCAAGTGTGGATCTGATTACATCTTTTGGGATTTTAAGCTCACGGGCAATGGCAGTTGCAAGTCCTGCATTAAGCAAATTGAACTCACCAACCAATTGAAGCTTATCCTGATAGGCAAAATAAGAAATGCTTTGACTGGCAGATTCCTTAAAATCAGAGTTAAAATCCTGATTAAATGTAGTGAATATTGTTTTATCAGCAAAAAATCTAACAAGAGAGTTTTTATAATTTGCAATGGTCTTGTGAACATCCATATGGTCATTGCCAATATTTGTCAAACCGACCATATCAAAATCAAAACAGTAATTGGCAAAATCCAGTGTCATGTCACAGACTTCAACAAGCAGGATATCATAATCTCCCTCTTCAGCTTCAAGAATCAAATCATAATAACCTGAAAATCCTCCACCACCGTTTCCACCAACCAAAACTTTTTTGCCGGCATTTTCTAAAATACTTTTCAGCATGTGAACAGTGGTTGTTTTACCGTTAGTTCCTGTAATTCCAATAGTGAAAAGATCCTTATGCTTTACTAAAACATCACTTAACAAATCCCCATCTTCCAATAAACGATTAGCAAATGACCCGCCATACATACTAGGGCTAAAAGCTATTGCATCACAACTTTCAATAGCATATGAATTGGTAAATCCCAAATCAACAGTTATCTTTTCCCCAACTATTGAAACTGTTTGTTTTTCCTCAATCATATTCATATCCAATATTGGCAAATTCAAACCGGATAAATCAACATTAATATTCAAATCAGTAGCATAAACTTCCCAACCATGATTTAAAAGAGAGTTTACCGCCTTTTTACCTTCTACCCCTAATCCAATTACAGCCGCTTTCATAAAAAATAATTCCTAAATAATTCTATTATAATCTTAAATTTTTAAATTAATAAATATTTTTATAATAGGAGAGTTATATTTAAAGCAAAGGTGGTTAAATGTTTGAAGACGAAAGAGATGACAAAATTTATAATTTAATAATCACTAACGGTTTTGATAAAAATAAGGAATACGGCCAGTTTACCGAAAAATTATATTCTAAAACTGATTTTCTATGGAAAGAATCCATGTCTGGAGCTTATGCTAGTGCAGGTGAAGAGTTTTACCAAAAAGTTGACAGGATAATAATGTTAGCCGGTCTTTACAGCGACAATAAGGAGCTGTTTGATGATTTGTTAAATGCAAGTAAAAAATATGACATTCCGATTGTACTTGTAAGACCTATTGGTGTTGAAGAAGTACCAGAAGTCCTTGAAGAAAATGCGGCAACCATTGTAGGGTGGAATGCTAATTGCATAATCGACTCAATTAAAGATGCACCGGAAACAATGTAAAAAAAAATAATGTAATAATGTGATTACATTATTACTTTTGAAATACCATTTTCTTTTTCTACCTTAATCAGATTATCTGCAGCATTTTCCAGTTGCGCTTCATGAGTTACAATAATCATTTGAGGCAATGAAGACATTTCCTTTAACAGATTGATCAGTTCATGTTTTCTTGAAGCATCCAAATGAATTGTAGGCTCATCTAATAAGATAGTATCCAATTCACCATTGGCTAAAGCCTGAGTAATACCCAATCTTAAAGCAAGAGCAATAGCTATTTTTTCACCACCACTAACCATACTGATTGATGATTCTCCTCAGGACCATAAACAGTCACTTCATAATCATCATCAATAGTTAAATCAGAGTAGTTGAAATTAAACTCTTTAAAGAACTCTTTTGTGTGTTTTTGAATTGTAGGACGTGAAATCTTTCTTAATTCTTTTTGAATTCCTCCACGACTATAAATTTCACGAATATGTTTTAAAAGACTGATATAATCATCTACATTATCATATTCCTGTTTGAACTTATTGGCGGTTTTGATTTTTTCAGTCACATCCTGAAGTGCAGCAATTGATTCTTTTGCCTGTCCTTTAATAGTGAAAAGTTCCTCATTGAAATTGGTTTTTCTTCTCTCATAACGTTCAAAATTGTATAAAATTTGCTCATATTTATCTGCATCATATAAAGAAGCATTTAATTTATTTTCAATAATGTCTTTTTGATTAATTGAAACACCAATATCCTCTTTAATTGAATCCAATTGAGTCAGCAATGAATTTTTATTTTGAATGAATCCCTTAAGTTGGTTGAACTCCTCATTTTTCTGTTTCAAATCATCCATACGATTTTTAAGCTCAGCAGTGCTGATATCACCGCTTAAATGAGGATCCTGTTCAATGGCCAATTTGATATTGGCAACATGATTGTCAATTTCATTTTGAACCTGTTTTAGTTTATATTGGGCTTCAGTTTCACTACCTAAAACATCCAAAGCACCTTTAGATTGAATATATGAATCATGGTCCTGTTTAAATGATTCACGTTCTTCTTTTTTATTGGCAATGACCAATATCAACTCACCAAGTTTATTGCTGATATATTCTTTTGCTTCCAATTCCTCATCCATCTTATTTAACTGGATTAACTCGTTTTGCAAATGTTCGAATTTGTGTTTATATTCAATGATATCTTTAGACAACTCTGTGAGTTTATCCAATTTTTCCTCAAAGCTATTCTTGTTTTTAGTAAGCAAACGGACATTTTCTTCATTTTCTGAAATTAATTTTTGATTTTCCTTAATTTCACTATTGTAATGCTTGGTTAATTCCTTTTTCTTATAGGAGCTGATGTCTGACTGGCAAACAGGACACTTATTGTCAATGCCTTCCAGGTCAACTAAAGGTTTTTCACATGCCTTGATATTCTGTTTATAAACAACAATGTCTTCGTTTTTGGCAACGATTTCTTTTGTTAAATCATCAATCTTTGTGGAAGTTTCATCTCTAAACTCCTCAGTTGATTTTTCAAGATGATTGAAATCATCGATTTTACCCAATTTTTCCTGGTCAAGACCATAATCATCCAATTTATCTTTAGATTTGGAGAAGAAACTTTCAATATCATTCCTTTCATCTTCAATGTTTTTTAACAAATCTTTTTTATCCTTTTCAAGTTTAGCCATTGTTGCCAATTCTTTTTCAAAATTATTCTTTTTATCGTTTAATTTGTTAATTTCTTCATCTGAAGATAAATATTTATTATAACCCTCTTTTTTATTTAAAAGTAATTCTTTTTGCTCAGAAATGGAATCTAATTTGTCAAATATATCCTGTTCTTCCTGTTTTAATCTTTGAATGCTGTTGACAGATTTTTCAAAGTCAAGATAAACATCCAATTTGGAAACGTATTTTTCAAGCCTTTCAATTTTTTCTTCAGCTTCACGGATTTGATCCAAACCTTCCTGAACTCTGTGTTTGTCTTCTTCCAATTTAGCAAATGTTTTTTTCTCCATTTCTAAATTGTTAAGTTGAGTTTCATAGATTTCTTTTTCCCGTTCCATGTTACGTTTACTTTCAGAAATTTCTTTAATTAGTGAATCGACTTCAGTAATCTGTTCCTCCAATTCATGACCTCTTTGCTTTAACTCTTCCAATTCGGCCTTTTTGTGCTTATAACTTTCCATCAATTCAGCAGAGTTAAACAGTTTGCCTCTAAGTTCTGATCGTTGAGATTCATAATCTGTGATGAAAGGAAGTAAACTCTTCCAGGCTTTCTCTAATGAATCGATTCCCAATAGTTTACCGATCAATTGTTTTTTCTCGGAAGGAGTTTTGTCTACCAATTCTGCGATTTCACCTTGCCTAATATAAATTGCATTCAAGAACAAGTCAGAATCGATATCCAATATTTGACGGATTTCATTAGCCACTTCCCGGTCACCTGTACAAACATGGACATATCCTCCTTCTGAAGATGTTCTTTTAAATAAAGATGATTTTAAACTGGATTTTTTCACACGGATTATTTTATAATCCCTGTTGTTGGAAGTGAATTCCAACTCCACAGACATTGAATTGGCATTGTTTCTAACTAAATCATCAATTTTTTTACCAGTATGCTGTTTGAATAAAGCAAAGCTGATTGCTTCGAGTATTGTTGATTTTCCAGCACCATTCTCACCAACAATAACACTTATTCCCTTATCAAATGATATGACTGTGTGTTCATGTGATTTGAAATTATTTAACTTTAACCTAGTGAAAATCATTCTGAAACCTCCTTGCTAAATGTTACTTGTACATCCTCTTTTTCCTCCGGAGGTTGTGGTTTTTTAACTTCCTCTGTTTTAAATTCAACATCTTCAACTACATTACTGTAATGTGCATCAAAGTATTGGTTTATAATCTCCTGTGATTCATCGAGCTTGTCTTTTGAAAGCAGATGATATAAATCGATAGCAAGTGTAGTGACTTCACTATTGCCATATCCTTCTAGAGATTTTTCTATGAGCTGTTCTGGACCTAATTTTTTAGATTCAACATCAATTGGTTCAATCTCCTCACCAGCCATTATAAAAGTAGGCCTGATCATTAAAGACAAATCGCCCAATTCCTCTTTGATGATTTCATATACTCTGCTGGTATCTGATTCAACATCCTTAATTGTTAATTTCAATATCGGTTTTTTATCGAAACCTTTTATAGTATCTTTAATTGCTGCAATATCTGTTTCCAAATTATTATAGTTTAAATTCCTTTCTATGAATTCACGGGGAATATCAACAGTTACCCTTTTAACAATTGGTTTTGTGCCATCGAAATCAACAACCACAAATCCCTTACCGTTCTTTTTATAATCCGGAAGTTCGGATGTTTTCCAGATTTCACCTGAACCAGGATACACCAATCTGCCTTTACCGTAAGTGTCATTTACATACTTATGGATATGGCCTAAAGCATAGTAATCAAAATTGTCAGGTATTTCACCAAGTTCCAGTTCATAGTTTAAATTGAAGTATTGGTCAATTCCCTGGTGAAGGACAAGTATTGACTTTTCATGGTGGGTTGCCTTTTCGGAAAGCTCTGCCAGTTTGCTTTTTAATGCTTTTCCATGGGATGCAGGATAATATGGAAGACCTGCGATAAATATGTCCCCATGAATGTAGGTAGGATTGATTGTACTTATCACTTTCAGTCCCATTTTTTTAAAGATTACATGTGGCGGGATGGATCCCTTACGCATTACAACATCATGGTTTCCTGCAATTGCATACATTGGAATTCCTGCACCTTTAAGTTTCAATAACCCCTTCTGGAAAGTCAAAAGTGCCATAGGTGAAGGTCTTGCGGTTTCAAATAAGTCACCACTATGTACTACAAAGTCTACTTTTTCTTCAATTATTTTATCTATAACCTTATCAAACACTTCATAAAAGTCTTTTTCCCGTTCAAATAATCCATATTGACGGTAACCTAAATGAGTGTCTGCTAAATGTGCAAATTTCATTATATTACCTTTTTTATTTTTTGTATTATAACCAATTTAAACACTTTAACAAGCATTTAATGTGTAATAATTTATACTAATTTATATTTAATAGTTTTGCAAGAGAGCATTTGAAAAGTAATCAATATTGATTTTAACTTGTAAAAATCTAATAAAATTTTAAAAAATTAGCATATGTAATTTAATTTCTAAATCACTTTGATTCAAACTTAAATCAAAATTAAAAAAAGAAAGTTTAAAATGAGGAGCTTTTAAACATTCCATAAATTATAATTTTAACTGCAAAATATGCGCCTAAAAGATTTATCTCCTCAAATCCTTAAAGCGTTTTATCATACTGCAAGTAATCAAATCAAAATCCAATTTAAATACATATATGAATTAAATGTCTTTTTTAATTTCTTTGAGATATTCAATAGAAAAACCAGTTAAAGCAGAAATAATATTCAAATCTAAACCTTTAAGAATACCATTTCTAGCAATTTCAATTTTAGCATCATATTTTCCATCAAAATATATCAAATCATATCCTTGACCATATTTTTCAATAATACGCATTCTTTCTGGATTTTCAGATTCAAGTTTTAACATTTCCACCATTTCTGACAATTCTTTTTTTTTCAAAAAATCTTTTGAGCACTTGAATTAAACAGTCTTTCAAGTCATTTTTGAAATTTAAATCTGAGATGATAGAATTACTAATTAAAAAGCAAATAACCCTCATAAGTACTTTTTTTGGTAATTCTATCTCCATATCTGGCAACATCAACAAATCAATTGCTTCATCATCAGACAATTCTTCTTGTGTAATCACTTTGTAGATTAATCTATTTAAAACTTCCCATCCATCCCTATTTTTTGTAAATATGATTTCTGGTTGGAAAATGATATTATCATCCACAATAATTTGACGTTTTCCATGATTAGGATTAGCGAAACTAAACACTCCACTTTTAACACCATAACCTTGATAGTTTACATCACATCGAATGGATTCATGATAATCATACATGGCAGACAGTTTATCTTCATTTAAAGCAGCAGACATGAATTCTGTAATGCGAATATGATCATCATCGACCTTGACAGTCATGTCCCGTAGTTGGCCAGTTTCCGGAATCTCAGTATCAATGAATTCAATTTCATTTCCTTCTTGGTAAAGATATCTATGAAATTTAATGCCCAAACGTTTGTATATGAACTTGTTAGCTTTGTCAGCGGCATGATATGTGCTAACCTGCATAATGAACCATATACCAATTTTTTGATATTGACCAATATCTTTGCTTAAGCAGTATGATATTAAATTTTAAGATATATAAATCGTTCAGTTATAAATTAAAGCGATTTAAAAGAGTTATATCAATTTTATAAGTTTAAAACAATTTTTTAAAAAAAATAAAATGGAATATTAATACTCATATCCCATATCCATAAGTTCATCTTCTTGCCTTTCAATCTCTTCGGCTTCCCTTTTTATTGAATCTTTAAAATAAGATACAATATCCATGTCATCACCGTGAGTACGACCCTTAAACTTGTCTATTTTAACAAGAGTAGGAACTTTGCTCATCAAACCCAAAACAATGGCTTCACCGACGTTGAGTGAAGGCAATTGATTTACCAGGTCCTGTGACAGGCTTTCACTTGCTGACTGTACGTGTCTCTGGTCTTCAGGCTCGACAAGTCTTAATATTATCATATTGTTCATCTGAGAGAGGGCATCATGGTCTACAGTTTTTGGAGATTGGCTTACCAAGCATAAACCAAGACCGAATTTACGGCCTTCTCTTGCAACTCTTTGAATCCATCGTTTAGAATCGCTGTCACGTTTGTTTGGAGCTAGAATGTGTGCTTCCTCTAAAATATAGAATACTGAGTTGTCAAGCAATTCATCTTTGTTTCCACTATGAGCTGCATTTTTGGAACGTTTCAAAGAATTTCTAAGTATATGACTTACAAGCACACTTGCAACTGACTCATCAACTTGACTTAAATCCAATACATTGACATGAGCTTTTTTAATGCTGGTTAAAATATTTCCGGTGTACTGGTCGAAGAGATTGGAGTACTTGTCCATTGAATCGTCAATCTTGTTCATTACATCAACGATTCTTTTATCTGAGCCTTCTTCCATTGATTCAAACTCTAAAATATCATACATTAACTGCAAGAAATTTTTTTCATGGGCTGTTCCATCCTCTACTTTCTTTTTAGCTTCCTTGAATGCTTTTCTGAAGTAGCGTTCCTGAAGATATGCATTTGTTGGAATGTTTACAAGCTTTTTTATCTCCAGAAATGACATGTATGTTGGATTTATTTTCGGTTTGATGACATTCACGTCACCATTTGGAAATTCCGCTCCCTTGTACTCGCCATGCATGTCAAATACGAATACAGGCACATTATATCCGAGCAGCTGATCTATCAGTACTGATACTGTGTTTGATTTACCTGCTCCAGTCATTGCAAGAATTGCCAAATGCCTTGAAAGAATCGGATTTGCATCAACATTTACATCCACATCGCTTTGATTAACCAATGTTCCCAGTTTGATAGGATTTGTAACCTTAAATATTTCATTTAGGATTTCTGCATCAGCATGCTGAATTTCTGTTCCTGGAAGCACAGGTGTTCTTGGCAGTTTAAGGTTATCGTTTACATCTCCAAGGATTTTGACTTTACCACGGATGTAGTTGTCCTCAACACCTATTTTTGAGATTTTCTGGATTGCCTTGAAGTCGTTGATGTCAACATTCAACGCATCGTTTCCTCTCACCAGATTTTCAACCATACCCAATACTTTTTTACCGTCATATTCTATTGTGACATATTGACCAACTTGTGGCATTTTATCAGAAATAAATGTTACTTCATTTAAATTAGTTTCTCCTACACAGATTCCCACTACCATGACATCACTTCCCTGTTTGTTGTCTCGTAAATCTTAGCTATTTTCATCAGTTCCTTCATGTTCCCGCCGGTTATCACCACATCATTATGGGCCTTGTTTAAAAGATAAGGATAACCCTGAACAGACAGCACATTAATCTTACGTATAATCTCAAATACCTCTTCTTTTGTTGCCTTATACGGCAATTCCACTTTCAGCACATTCTTATTATCCTGCAGACGTACATAAAATACGGTAAAAGTCAAGCTTTTAAAGAAATCATTGAAATATTGAAAAGGAGCATTCTCGTGAACATTCCTATACTTTATAATTGTCATTCCCTGCTTTTTGGTGAACTTGTCAAGAAATGCAATGTCCGGAATATTCCAATTGAACAGCTCATTGTCCGAAGAGGTTTTGGAAATTGAAATTATTCTTTTTCTAAACTGCAAAATCTCCTTTAATAGAATAATTTTCTCAACAGCAGCCAAATGAAGATTATACTCTTCGGTTTTGTTTACATCCTCTTTTGGAAGTTCCATCAGTTTCAATGAATCCCTGAGTTCTGGAAAAACCAGCCCATATTTTCGAACGCTCAATCTCCTTTCAAATTCCGCAAGAAGAGAATCATCCAAATTATCCTTAAGTTTAATAGGCAGCTTTGCCCCTCTTGGAAAAGCGTTCTGCAAGTCTCCTAAAATTGAACCGTCAAACATGTAATAGTCAGCACCGTATTCCTTAATAGCCCTCAGGCCACATTTCAGTTCATATATTGCCATATATGTACTCAAAAGTTCATCAAGAAAAGTTACATGTGATATATCGAAAATATCTGAATCATCTATCTTTTTAATTTCACCATCATATATGATTGATTCTGCACCTACCGCACAGAAGTTGGTTGTCAGAAATTTCTTTTTGTTGAAACTACCGTCTCCGGCTGCAATGGAAAATTCCTTCGTACTTTCACCAATTGGTCTTTCAAACCATTTATACTCCAGTTGCGAATCAATATCCTTTTCAGGAGCGACTTCACGGATAAATCCTCTTTTAGCGATGGCTTTTTCATATAATGAATTTAACATAATATCACTCTTATTAAACACATTAATTTAAAAAATGCCCTAGTGGGCAATAATAAATGCTAATCATATATTAGTCTTGATAATATTTAAATCAAACGAGAGAGCATTTGAAAAGTAATAAAAAAAAGTTTAAGAGCAGAAAAAACTACTCTTTTGAAGCCTTAAGGATAGCTCCAGTTAATTCTTGAATTTTAGCTTGAACATCATCTACTTCTTCAACGACAGTACCGGTTACAATGATGTCCCCACCTGCTTTTGCAGCCATATAAGCAGCCTTGCCATCACGGATTCCTCCACCCACAACAATACTCATATTTTCAGTTGCTTTTTTGGAATATGCAACCATTTCAGGAGGAATAGGTTTATCCGCACCGGAACCTGCTTCAAGGTAGAAGAATTTCATACCGAACATTTCAGCAGACATTGCATAAATTGCAGGTATTTTCGGCTTATTTCTAGGTACCAGTTTAGCGTCTCCAACCCAACCGACAGTTCCACCAGGTTCTGCAACCATATAAGCCATTGATAAAATTTCAATTCCAGATGCCTTAACAGCAGGAGCTGCAAGAGCCTGTGCACCGTTAATCCAATATGGGTTTGTAGAGTTAACATAACTCATATAGAATATTCCGTCAGCATATTTGCTTACGCTGCTGGTGTTTCCAGGGAAAATGATAATAGGCACTGCAATGTTTTCAGACAATATTTTACAGGTATTGTCAACATCATCACCATTGACAGTGGATCCTCCAATCATAATACCATCAGTTCCACCTTCAATAGCTTGAGTAGCAATTTTTAAAGCTTCTTCAGGTGTCTGTTCGTCAGGATCAATTAAAGTAAAATGAAGTTTACGTGTTTTTAAAATTTCTCTGATATAATTTTCTACGTCTTTCATAAGAATACCTAAAAATAGTTTTGTTAAAAATAATATTTAATTGTTTATAAAAAAAATAGTAAAATAAAAGAGAATAAAATTATCCTCTTTGTTCTTTTGCTTTAAATCTTAAACCTTTGTAACCGCATTTTCTACAAGTTGTAGCACCAGCAGGGTTACGAGCATTACATTTTAAGCAGATTTTTACATTGAACATTCTGTTTTCTGCTTCTTCAAATCTTGCCATTAATAACTCCTCCTTATAATCATGAAAAACTAATAAAACTAATTGTTATGAATACATAACTATTAATTAATTATTTTAATTTAATAGTATTTAAAGGTTTAGTTAAAATTGGTTAAAATAAGAAAAAGTGCATATAAAAAAATAAAAAGAAGAGATTTAAAATATATTAAATCTCAACATAACTAAAACCAAAAGTCACTGTAGCCTCCACCACTAGATCCACAACATTAATAACACCACTTGGCCGGAACTTCCAGCCACATATTTTATGCTTAAAGGCAAGATTTTAATCTTGTGTTTGCCAGCGACATCTTGTTTGTTCAAAACCTGTCACACTTTAACACCTGCGGACTTTCAATTATCACTTCATCAGTACCATCCGATGCTATCAAATCTCCTGTTGAGTTGTCAGCGATTTCTTCTGTACTGATATGTGAAATTGCACAGATGCTTACAAAAATTAGTAAAAAGAAAATTAGTTTTCCATTCATTTAAATTCACCTACAGTTAATCATTTGTTAAAAAATAATATAACTGAGATAAATGTGAAACTTTCAACAAGAACCTGATTATTTTTTTGATTCTAAAAATTCATTTTGAACTTTAACGACTTCGGCACTGGTATCCACTTCACTGTATGCTTCAAGCAAGTCATGATTCAACTCTAAAAACGTATGACCCCATTTAAAGCCATCCATTAAATCCCGAGCTTCATCCTTAAAACGGGTGATATATAATGTCGCACTGATTGCCTCTACTGTGGACAATATGCATGCCTTTCCATAATTTACCGGATTGGTCGCAATTAAAAAAGGAAGTGAGCGATGGTATTTTGACAGAGAAAAGAATTTTTTAGAACTTGACACCTCATTCCATGAGCAGTCAAGTCCTACAACTCCTCTTCTTTGCACATATCGGTAGTCTTCATAAGATACAGCCTTTTCAGCATATGGGTTTAGAACGATTGCACCTGATGGAATCTTATTGATATTTGTTACCAATTTGCATTTTCCCATTTTAGCCAATTTAATAGCTGTGCATTTTTTCTTATCACACTCATTTGCATGAAAAACTGTAACTCTCATTTTATCCAGAAATTTGTTGAATAGCAGATTGATTTCCTGCTTTTACCTGTTGGATTAAATCCATTTGTTCTGCAAACTGATCTTCAGTTAAACCGAATTCCTCATAGATTTTTGGAACATTTTTACTTTCTTTCAGAGTGATACTGTTAAGTAAAGGTTCTACAAAGTCTGTGTAGGACTCACCATAGGTATTCAATGTAGCATTCACTTTTGAGTCAGCATCAATAATCATGTATATCAAATATCCTTGTTTTTCTGCCTGTGATTGACAGATGATAATATTCATAGTTTCATTTGAAGTCTCAGTGTCATTGCCCTCAACAGCCTGAGTAAAGTAGATATTCCAATCATTACCATTAAAATTACGTTTTTCAGGATTCATTACACCCTGCAGATAATATATATCCATCAGTGCATCTGAATCATCAACAGTTGAGATGTTATATGTAATCTTATTAGCCTTATCTCTGTAGGAATGCATGAATTTTTCCTTATCGTCTACGAGCTTTACCTTTCCTGCGAAACTACCATCCATGAATTCAGTTTCAAATGGAGTAGTTTCCATATTTTCATTAGTATTATCATTATTCAATATTCCAGTGGCAAAAACGCCAATAACTGCAATTATCACAATTGCCACCGCAATGATTATAATATTTTTAGTTTCCATTAAAAGTACTCCATATAATCTTTGTTAATATATTTTTAGTAAAAAGTCTTTAATATAAGTTTAGTTAGATATTTAATATATTAAAAGAAAATTAGGTCATTTTATGAATAAAAAAATTCAATATCAAATACTACTTATTATTCTAATAATTATCGTAGTAATTAATTTATCATTCATTGTAAGCGAGGTTACTAAAAGTCCCGATAATACTTATAATGTCACTACCGTAGGCAGCAATGCAAATGGTACTGTTTACAAGATTGTAGCCGGCAATATGTCTTCCGATGATACTGTCGGCATCATTTTAGGAGTTCATCCAAGAGAACACGAGATTCATGAAAAGGTCAATGACACAATCTATAATATAACATCTGAAAACGGTACTCAGAATTTAACCAAAAAGTATGTTATTTATTATGTTAAAACCATTGATAACTTAACTTCCCGTGAGGATACACGTCCTGCAGGTGAAGAGCTGGCAAATAAATTCATTGTTCCAAATATTGCCAAGGACAATCCGTTTATCGTGATTGACGTTCATGAAATCAATCCGGATTATGAGTATTCCAATTTCATATTCTCACTTTCAAATAAAAGCGATAAGATTGATTCTTATATATCAAAATTGACAAATGACGTTAATCTGGTCGAATATGATTTTAGTTCCGAGGGAACCAGTCCTGAAAAGGTAACAAAACCTATTGCAAATAAAGGAATCAATACCTTTTTAATGGAAACATCAATTACCGATGCCTTAACTCAAAAGCAGCATACAGCTGAAAATCTTATTAAAAGTCTTGATAGTTTAAGTCCGTGATATTATGCAGAAAGTTCGTGGTATTTTAATTGGAAGAATGCAGCCTGTTCATAATGGTCATATGCAGGTCATTAACAAGATTCTGGAAGAAGTTGACGAAATCATCATTGGAATCGGTAGTGCACAGTTAAGTCATGAGATAAAAGATCCTTTTACTGCAGGTGAAAGGATTGTCATGATGAGTCAGGCTTTAGCCGATGGAGGCGTTGATCCTTCAAGGTACTATATTATTCCGATGCAGGACATTAATTTCAATGCTATTTGGGTGTCTCATGTTAAAATGCTGACACCACCGTTCAGCATTGTCTATTCCGGAAATCCGCTGGTGAAGCAGTTGTTTTCAGAGGAAGGTTTTGAGGTAAGACAACCTCCGTTATATGACCGTTTGCATCTGTCAGGTACTGAAGTTAGAAAACGTATTCTCAATGATGATGATTGGCAGGAATTGGTTCCTAATGCCACTGTTGAATTGTTAAGAGAAATCAATGGTGTGGAGAGAATTAAAAACTTATCTATGAAAGAAATAAGTGACATATAACAATAGTTATATATGTGTTTGTTATAATTATAATATGGAGATGAAACAATGGTTGTAAAAGTCATTGAAGCAAAAGAAGATAAAATAACAACAGCTGATTTAATAGCTGACATCAAAAAAAGTACAAAAATAGATTACTCTGGTGCAATATTTACATTTGAAGGGATTGTACGTGGAAAAGAAGAAAATATGAACCTTCAAAAATTAATATTAAGCACTCCAGACAAACAAAAAACCCAGGAAGAAATCGAAAAAATAGTTGAAAACGCAAAAATCAAATATAATGTTCATGAAATATCAGTGATTCACTATGTCGGTGAGTTCTACACTGGAGATATGTTATTCTTAGTTGCAGTTTTAGGAGCACACCGTTCAGAAACACTCGATGCACTAAAAGAAGTTATTGAAACTGTAAAATACGAAGTTGAATTTAAAAAAGAAGAAATTTCCAATGAGGGTACAAAAACAATCCTTGCAGGAGGATAAACTTTGACCCTTCTTTTTATTTTTAAATTATTATTATTGTTTATAATTGTCTATGCTATCGTTAAACACTTAAAAACAATTCTAAAAATAGCTGTAATCTTATTTTTAATATCAATAGTATTAGGAATATTAGGATTTTAATCCTATTATTCAATTAAACCCCAAAAAATAGTCTTTTTATTTACCAACAATTACTTCAGTTGATTTGATAATTGCAGTAACGTCATCGCCTTCAGCTAAACCTAATTTTTCAGCAGACTCTTTAGTAATGACTGCAGTGATTACATCAGGATTAGTGATTTCGATTTTAATGTTTGCCATTACGGCACCTTTGTCTACACTTACTACTTTTCCTTCTAATTGATTTCTTGCACTTAACTGCATATTCTCACCTATTTACCTATAATTACTTCAGTAGACTTGATGATTGCACATACATCATCGCCTTCAGCTAAACCTAATTTTTCAGCAGACTCTTTAGTAATAACAGCTGTAATAGTGTTAGGTTCTGAAATTTCTATTTTAATGTTAGCCATGACAGCTCCAAGTTCGACATTAGTAATTTTACCATTCAATTGATTTCTTGCACTAAGTTCCATCATTTTCACCTCAATATGTTTTGACATTATTATCTTGTATCGAATTGTATATAAATGTTTCGTTTTTTAGCAATTAAAGGATTTTTAAATCGATTACCGAAAATGTTATATATCGAATAAATGCTATAATTTAATAAGTATTAAAACGAATATAATAACCATGAATATTGAATTAGAATCAATCGGTACAATACATACACAGTTTACAGAAATAGAAGGAATGCCTATTCAACCAACAGGAGCAAAAGGAATTGAAGGAACCATAGAAATAAAAGAAAAATATGCCGAGGGTCTAAAAGACCTAGACGGTTTTTCACATATTCATTTAATATATCTGCTTCACAAGGTAGACGGCTATATGCTTGAGGTAAAGCCGTTCATGGACAACACCACCCACGGAGTATTTGCAACAAGATCACCCAAAAGGCCAAACCGCATCGGAATGAGTGTATGTAAAGTCAACAAAGTGGAAGATAATAAGATCTACATTGAAAATGTTGACATCCTGGACGGAACACCATTACTTGACATCAAACCATATGTACCTCAATTATACGAAG
Source organism: Methanobrevibacter sp. (assembly GCF_017468685.1). NCBI lineage: Archaea > Methanobacteriati > Methanobacteriota > Methanobacteria > Methanobacteriales > Methanobacteriaceae > Methanobrevibacter > Methanobrevibacter sp. Next base: position 30,095 of record NZ_JAFUHT010000034.1, on the reverse strand, counting down.
ACACAATTGATGAGTTAAAAATAGGATGGTTTGAAAACAATCATAAAAAAGCAAAATCACAAAAATCTGATGACAGATTCAAATAAAAAGAAAAAAAGAAAAGCTATAATTCATTTATAGCTTCAGTAATTAATTGAATAGTATATTCAATATCTTCCATACTGCATACACTTACTGGAGTGTGTATGTAACGGGTAGGAACAGATAAAACACCGGTAGGAATTCCTTCACGAGTCAAGTGAATTGCAGTACCGTCTGTGGTTCCACCATCACTAACTTCTAACTGATATGGAATTTCATTATCGTCACCCGCTTTAATAAGCATGTCTTTAACTGATTGTTGAGTCAAGATACCTCTTCCGCTTGCATCAGCTAAAATTATAGCAGGACCTTTGCCCATTACCACAGGCGCCTCATCCGGTTTAATTCCAGGATGGTCACCAGATAAAGTAACATCCAATGCTATTGCCAAATCAGGGTTTAATTTAAATGCAGAAGTTTTAGCTCCTTTAAGGCCGACTTCTTCCTGTACAGTACCTACACCATAAACGGTTGCTCTGGTATCTACTCTTTTTAATACTTCCATCATTACATAACAACCTACACGATTGTCTAATGCTTTACCCATGATTCTTTTATTTGGATATTCTTCAAAGAGTGCGTTGAAGGTCATTTTGTCTCCGACTCTGACCATTTTTTCTGCTTCTTCTTTGTCTTTTGCTCCAATATCAATAAACATGTCTTTAGCTTTAACAACCTTGTTTCTTTCTTCAGGAGTTGTTACATGAGGTGGTTTTGAACCGATAACACCAACAACAGGTTCTCCAATTGAAGAGTGAATTGTTACAGTTTGGTTCATTAACATTTGATCGTTGATTCCACCGATTGTTGAAAAGTTAATAAATCCGTTATCATCAATATATCTGACCATCAAACCGATTTCATCCATGTGAGCTGCTAACATTACAGTAGGAGCCTTTTTTTGACCTTTTTTAGTTGCAATTAAGTTTCCCATACTGTCTGTTTCGATTTTATCAGCCACATCTTTTAATTCACGTGTAATAATTTTAGCTATTTCCTCTTCTGAACCAGATACACCTGGTGCTAAAGATAGCTCTCTCATTAATTCCATCGTATCACCAAATTATTTTATTATCTTAATGATATTTAAAAATTATTAATTATAAATTAATTCTCTTTTTGGCAACTTCCCTTACATATTCATTTTCATCATTTAGAGAAATTTCTTTAAGGATTTTTTTACTAACTATTTTTTTAACCGCCACTTCACGAACTCTCCATTCAGATGAGTTTTTTGCAACATCAGTCAGCATCTTCTGATTTTTGATTAAGGAAACCGCACGGACAGATATGTTTTCGGAAATTCCCTGTTCATAGATTTTAAACAAGCATTTTTCAACTTTAATCTTATTCAATGCCTTAAGTGAAAATTCTTCATCCTCATTAGCCAGAACGATACGAATCAATGTTTCCAAATCATCAATGTTGTCTAAAGTTGCATGCCTAATTGATGTGATTTTAGCATTCTTTAAAATATCAATGAAGTTGTTCTCATCAGTTATATGAGTTAATGCTTCATTTGCAACATCCTCATGGGTTGAATTAATCGCAAGATATTTAAAATCATCTTCATTTTCTATTGAAGGATTTGTAATTGCATGAGTTCGGACAAACTGATCTTCATCTTCAAGAGCGATTTTGATTAAATCCTTAGGATCAGTTATATTTTTTACTGCAATTTGGCGGACAAAACGATCATCATCGTTGTTAATAACTTCCAATAATACAGCCTCATCGGTGATTTTTTTAACAGCTTCGCTTCTGACAATCTTATCCAAATCATTTAATGCAATTTTTTTAAGTAAATCTTCATCCTCAAGTTTATTTACCAAATCAAGTCTTACATCAGCTTTCTTGGAGTTTAATGCAATATTCTGCAAAATTTCTATATTTCCAATTTTATCGAAAATCATCGCCCTGATTTTTGCATTATCTTCTGTTAGAGCAATATTCGCCAGATTTTCTTCATTTTTAATCTTTTTAACTGCAGCCATTTTTACTTGCTCATCCTTATCTTCAATTGCGACTTTCTGAAGAATATCTTCACTGATAAAAGAATTTTTATTGACACATGCTTTTCTAATTGAATTATCATTCGCTTTAAAGACCAAATCATACAATACGTCGGAATTTTCAATTTTTTCAACTGCACTGTTTCTATATCTTTTATCCTGTGCATCCTGTGCAATCCATGAAAGGGTCTCCTCATCCACTACCTTTTCAAAGATTTCATCTACCTGAGGATTCTTTTTTGTGTTTATTACAACTTCAGCAATTGATTTGTTATTTTCACCAAGCCTTTCCCATGCAAAGCTTCTAACATCAAAAAACTGTGAATTTTCTGCCGCATCACGAAGCAATCTTTCATCTTTGACCTTGTTGATTGCAATCAATCTTATTGCACGGTCCTTGATATTTTTTGATAAATCCAAAGCAACATACTGGTCTGTTATTTGGTCAGCTGCAGCTGCCCTTTCATATCTGTCCTTACTGTTTGTTGCTATATCTTTTAAAAGCAATTGATCCTCATCAATTTCCAAATCATCAGGAATGACTTTTTCTTTTTTTGGTTTTTCTTTTTTATTGTCGCTTTTTTTGAATCTGTCAAATAATCCCATTTTAATTTACATCCCTATACATTTTCTCCAAAAAACTTGCTAGCGAGATAATATCCTGTGCATTATGCTCAATAATCGGCACTACCGGCCCTATATTATCCTCTTGTAAATAAGTATCATAATATCCTGGAATATACTGTCCCGGAACATCTCCAACACGTTTTATTCCAAATAATTCTTTTTCAATTGTTTGCAGTTGACAATTAGGTAACTTTTCACCCCACAGACTCTTTGCAAAATACATCAAATCCAAATGAGCCAAATCCAAGTCTGCATCAATCCTATTATAAACACATCTATTTTTTATAAATGGTACATCAAATGTTTTTCCATTGAATGTAACATGCACAGAATCTTCATCCAAGTGAGACAGATATGCATCAATTATATTTGCCTCTTCGGTATAATCTCTGAGGAAGTACTGTGAAGCAATAATATTTTTTCCTTTTATTTCTGCTATGCCTATCAGTATTATCGGAACATTGGATAATCCTTTTGTTTCAATGTCCATGAATTTGAAGTTTTCTGTGTCAGTTAGACTAATGCTTTTTAAAATATTGTCCCTGCATTTTCTTGAATATTTATTGTTATCCAGCAGATCAATTATTTCACAGTATGACATTTCATCCATTTTTTCAATTAGCTTTGATGCTGAATCCCCATATCGGTCATGATTTCTCAGAGATTCAATTGTTGAATAACCTTTATTTTTAAGATTTTCTTCTGTTTTAAGACCTATCTTAGGCAATAATTTTAAATTAGTATTCATCTGTTGCTTAAAATTATTATTTTCAATCTTAAAGTCTATTTTTTCTTTTTTGGTAATTTTTAATACCTCTCCAAATGAAGTGGAAACTGCTTTGCAGTCCATCACATCATTAAGAGATTTATTCTGATATTTATCGATAAGTTTTTCTTTTAAATCCTCATAATATGATGGAGACAGTTTTCTAGCTTTATTTTTAGCATTTTCAGATGGATTTTGTGAACTTATTGAATTTGATAATGCTTTTCTCAAATATTCTTCAAAATTATAATCCTCATTCATTCAATTAAACTTTATCAATCCAACAATATAAAACTTTTTGATAAAGTATACTTGAATTTTTATAAAATATAATAACATTTATATATAGCTAATACCATATAATAATATTGGCTACCTCGTAGCCAGAGAGATAGATAAAAACAGCCAAATTTTAAAATTCATTTCTCTAAAGCTTGTAAACACAAGTCGTTAGGTAGTTAATATAAATTATTATCTACCTAACAACCCAAAACTATTTTTGAAAATTAACAAAAGTTAGAAAAGTATTTAATATTTTAAACTAAAAATATTAACAATTAATATTTTAGGTTTAAAAATGAAAATAAAACTAGCGATTATATCAGGAATTTTAATATGGATTATATCCACAATTTTAACAGAAATTTTTAACCCAATATTCAATTCAAATCTACCACACGTTAATATTATCGTACCAATAATCACCATTATGGTAACAGGATTCTTTGGAATAATTTATATCAGAAACATTGACAATAACGAAGTTTTAGAAGGAATTCTAGTTGGAATAATCTTCGTCATCATAGACATTATTCTAGATACAATTGTTTTCATTTTACCAAAATCACAAAACTTAATCATAGGCGATTATCCCTTACACGTTATTTCCATAACAGTCATTACAATGCTGATAACTACATTTTTAGGATATTTAGCTCAAATGAAAATTGATTTAAAATAGGAGAAAAGAATATGATCCCAAAATCCCATCCACGATACGAATCATTACTTTTAAGAGACAAAATAGTTAAAGCTTCAAAGGAAGGATATTTAGCAGACTCTGCAATGATAGCTCATGGCAGAGGAGAAGCTTTTGATTACTTAATTGGAGAAAAAACAACATACCCTGCCAAAAGAGCAATGTATGTTGCAGTAGCAGCATTACTTTTATCAAATAATCCCGTAATATCCGTTAATGGAAATGCAACCGCTCTTGCTTGTGATGAAATAATCGAACTTGCAAAAAGCGTTAATGCAAAAATTGAAATCAATCTGTTTTATAGAACTGACGATAGAGTAAAAATAATTACAAAATTATACAAAGATCATGGATATAAGGATATCCTAGGCACATTGGATGATGACATTGAATATCTGGACGATATAAAAAATAATAGAGCTTCAGCAAGCAAAACTGGGATATATTCAGCAGATACAATATTAATACCATTAGAAGATGGCGACAGAGCTGAAATATTAAAGAAAAGCGGTAAAAATATATTAACAATCGATTTGAATCCGCTTTCAAGAACTTCAAAAATGTCTGACGTTTCAATTATGGACAATATTGTTCGCGCAATACCTTTCATGACAAAAATAGCTGAAGATTTAAAAACTCAAGACAAAGCAATTTTAATTGATTTAGTCAATGAATTTGATAATGAAGAAAACCTTAAAGAATCATTGGAACAAATAAGAGTAAAAGAGTGAATATAATGCAAGTAATGGGAATATCCGGTTTACCTGGTTCTGGAAAAAGTTTAGTTTCTGATATGGCCACCACAAAAGGTGCAATCATCGTGAGCATGGGCGACATCATTCGTGAAGAAGCTAAAAAAAGAGGAGAAAGCACTAAAGAAACCGCTCAAAATTTAAGAGCAGAACACGGGCAGTACATTGTATCTGAACTAACAATCAAAAAGATTAAAAAGCTACAAGAGGACGGTAATGAAAATACCATTATTGTAGAAGGCATTAGAAGCCCTCATGAAGTCGACATGTTTAAAGAAAACTTTGAAAACTTCATTATACTTTCAATCTTTGCAAATCCGACCCTACGTTTTGAAAGATTACAAAAAAGAATGAGAGAAGATGATTCTCAAGACTATAATGAATTTAAAAAAAGAGATCAGATGGAATTGGATTTCGGAATCGGTACTGTTATTGCACTTTCAGATAAAATCATAATCAACGAAAGTGATTTGGAAAGCTATACTGAAAAAATTCATGAGTTTTTAGCTGAAGTTAACTTATAATTATTTTTCTTTTAAAATTGCATCTTCGATAATGAAAACACCACTGTCAAGGTGCCATTCTTTTTTATATTTTAAAATTTCGATTCTTTTTTTAAAAATAGGACCATCAATGGCCAATGTTTCAGCTTCACCGCCTTCAAAAGCAATATCAACATAATATTTTTCATGAATCTTAATCAATTCATCAATGGTTTCATCATCAATGATTCTCCCCAGCCATGATTCATCTAATCCCCATGCTGCAACGCCACAAATCATTATTTTAAAACCTAAAGAGACAATTTTTCTCATGTATTCCAATTCATCAACATGCCAATATGGAGAAATAATTTTAAGCCCTGTCTCCTCACCCAGTTTTTCAATCCTTGATTTTTGATAGACTGAATAAAGGGCTCCAGTGTATATTGCCTCAACACCTAAATTTTTTAAATCAACAAAAGCAGATTTTAAATCTTCAAGTTCCTCTTCTTTAATACCGTCAGTTTCAACAGACATTATAGGAATTTCAAGTGCCTGTGAAAGCAAATCGGTAATATGAATGTTGGGAACATGAAACATGTATGATTCATCATTTCTAGATTTGACAGAAAGAAGATATTTCACATCTTCTTTCGCTTCTAATGCAGCGTAAATAGCCATAGTACTGTCCTTGCCGCCTGAAAATAAAACTGCAACATCCATATTATCTTTTACGTTTGGTGTTCATGAATTTCTTAAATCTTCTGTATGCAGGAACAACAGAATCCATATAAATACCAATCAAGGCAACTATAACACCTACACATCCGCAGACCAATGTAAATTCAACATTTGACAACATTGAGGAGTTTGTATTGTTTATACTGTCCTGAATTGGTCCATCAACACTGCTTGCAACAATTCCCTTATTAAGCAATGCCTGTTCAAAATTATCTAACTGAGAAGAATCAACAACTAGAACCGCTTGAATTTGCGCATAAGAAATTGTTTCGCCATAAACTAATTTATACCAGTCTGAAAATGATTTTAAAGCTTCAGATGCAGTAAAATTATCTTCAAGTTCAATATTAATTTTATCAGAAGTTACATTGTAGTTTTTATAATGAGTGTTAATATTGCCAACTATTGAATCAAAATAATCATGCTCTTTTTGATTAAAATTCCACATCGGAATCGAAATGGATGTTTCATCAAATGATTTAAAACCTTCCATGGAAGACAACTCTTCCCTCAAGCTATCAGTATCAACAGAAGAGGACAAATCAAGATATAAACTTTCCTCATTATTTGGCATATTCCTCTCAACAATGCTTGCCATGTTTGGCAATTCCTCATAAATAGGTTCTAAAAAGAAGGCTCCTCCAATAGAACCTATCAAAAAAGCCACCGCAAGAACTAACAGGACTTCACGTTTTGGCATATATTGTTTTAGCATTCCAATTGAAAAGACAAATACCATCATTATAATAAATAAAACAATATAAATAACTGCAGTTATTATATCCATATATTTCACACGCCATAATTAACTATATGATTAAATATTAAATAATAATAGTTAAAAAAACTTTGTATATTATTGGCTCATTTTACATATATCTGCATGTTTTCACTATTTATCGGCCATTCTACAATTATCGAATTAACCCCCTTACCAATATACAAATTTGATTTTTTAAGGCTGGATTTGAAATATATTTTTTCATTCCTTTTCGTTGAATCTTTAAGATTGATGTCTGAAGAAATGTAATTGTCTGCAACAGTTATCTTAAATTCCTTGGATGAATCTATGCTGATCGTTTGTTTTGATCCCTGACCTTGACCGTAAACCTTTTCTATAGCCTGAGCTATTTTTGACAAATCAGATTTAATCTTCAGTGTATCGGAAACATCCAATGTATTTTCAATTGCAAACTGGCTCAAAGGCAAGGTAAACATGATTAGAAGAATTAAAGAAATCGTAAAAATCAGCAGGTACTCCAGTGAAATTTGCCCTTTATTGTCGACCATCATATCACCAAAACCAAATTCTTTGTAAATAGCATCATGATATCACCATAAAAGACTGCAATCAATAATCCTGCAAATATTGCAGGAGTAAAAGGATAGGTAATCTTAATTGAAATGTCTTTTCCGATGAATTCCTGTGCACTTAGTATTTTTATTAAATACATGTCCTTTCTGGTGATTCCTCCAGCACTCATGGACTTAAAATAATATTTGCCTTTCTCGTCTTTACATTCAAATACCTCAAGATTTCCATCATTTTCTTTAATTAACTCATTAATGTATTCATTGTCAAAATAATAATCATTAACAATATTTCCTTCCTTTAAATCTTTGATAGGTATTGTTTTATTTAAAGTATTATGAATTAAATTTCTTAAATTCTCAATATTAAGAAGGGATATCCAGTATGTCGGATGTCCTTTAAATATCTCATTTTTAATGAGCAAATGAATGAAAAACACCATTAAAAACGGAAATGAAACCAATATGCTGTTTACAACTACGCTGAATGCAAATGGATATACTGACAATTGCGGGAAAATATTTAAAAAATCAATATTAAGACCATTTGGTATTACTGTGGCAATAGCAGTGAATAGCATTACATCACCACCACCCCACATTTTTAATTTCCACAACAAATATGTAATGACATATGTGATAAACATTGAAATAAATGAAGCTAAAATGAATTTAATGTTATTTGAAAAAATTGATAAAATCAAATTGGAAACCAATCCAAAAAATAACAGGACATAAGTTAACTTTTCCGGAACATAATTGTTTCGAATATCACAAATTGATGCCAAAACACAAAAAGATACTGTAATAATTATTTGAATCAAAAATATAGTACTGAAATTCATAATACTATTATTAAAATTCAGAATATATTAATTAGATAGAAAATAAGCTCGTTAAATTGATTTCAACTTGAAAAATTGCAGTGAAAATAAAAAAAATTAATTTTTAGAAAACTCATAAATAGCTTCTAAAAATGATTTAAATAATGGATGAGGCCTATTAGGTCTTGATTTAAATTCCGGATGGAACTGACAACCAATAGCCCATGGATGATTTGGCAATTCAACAATTTCTACTAAAAAGTCATCTGGACTGGTACCGGAAATTATTAAGCCCTTATCCTGTAAATCCTGTCTGAAATCATTGTTGAACTCATATCTGTGCCTGTGACGCTCTTCAATATCAACTTCACCATAAGCTTCAAAGGTTTTAGTTCCCTCAATGATTTTACAGTCATATGAACCTAAACGCATAGTTCCGCCCATGTTCTTGATTTTCTTTTGCTCTTCCATCATATCAATAACAGGGAATTCAAGATTATCATCAAATTCAGAACTGTTTGCATCAGGATAACCATTTCTTCTTGCAAATTGGGTTACCATAGACTGCATTCCAAGACAGATTCCAAACAAAGGAACATTGTTTTCGATTGCATAATCAATTGCATCAAGTTTTCCTTCAAAACCACGTTCACCGAATCCTCCAGGAATTAAAATACCATCAAATTCTTTTAAAGCGGATTCATCCAACTGCTCAACATCAGAACTTAAATATCTGATATTTGCCTTTACCCCAATACTTGCTGCAGCATGTAAAAGAGATTCACGAATACTGATGTATGAATCTTCAAGCTCAACATATTTTCCAACAATACCAATGGTAACTTCAGGATCGCTAGTTTTAAGGGATTTTACTATTTCAGCCCATTCATTTAATTTGGATGAATCAGGTTCAATGCCCAAACCGATTCTGTTAACTATCAATTCACCGATATTGTTTTCCTCTAAAACCAGAGGAACTTCATAGATTGTTCCGGCATCAGGAGTATTTACAACAGCATTAACATCCACATCACAGAAATGTGCAACTTTTCCAAGCAATGCATCATCAATGTGTTCCTGTGATCTGCATACAATAACATCAGGATTTATTCCGACACTTCTTAATTCTTTTGTGGAATGTTGGGTTGGTTTGGTTTTGAATTCTCCAGCTGCATTTAGGTAGGGAATAAATGTAACATGGACAAACATAACATTTTCTCGACCTTCCTCATTTCTGAGTTGTCTTAATGCTTCAAGGAAAGGTTGGCTTTCAATATCTCCGACAGTACCACCAAGTTCAACCAATACCACATCATAATCTGCGCTTTCGGAATTTGCCCTAATCATTTCTTTGATACGATTAGTGATGTGAGGAATTACCTGTACACATTCTCCCAAGTATCCTCCTTCTCTTTCCTTAGCGATTACAGATTCATAAACTTTACCGGTAGTGATATTAGCCATTCCATCAAGTTCAACATCCAAAAATCTTTCATAGTGACCAAGGTCTAAATCTGTTTCCATCCCATCATGAGTTACGAATACTTCCCCATGCTGATAAGGATTGAGTGTTCCAGAATCCCAGTTTAAATACGGGTCTATTTTGATAGCTGAAACTTTTAAACCATAAGATCTTAAAATTCTACCCATAGATGCTGATGTTATTCCTTTACCTATAGAACTTACTACCCCACCAGTTATAATAATATACTTTGTCAGAAAAATCCTCTCCTTATTTAATAATAATATAATTTTAGTTTTTACTAATATATAAAAATTATATCGACCTTATAAACTACCTGTTATTTCTCCAGTGGCTCAACTTATTTGAAATATTCCTTGATGTTTCATCAAATTGATATTGTCCTGCATCACCATAGTTTGCAAAATGATGTGATTGAACAAAGTCACTGCAAGAGTCGCCAGGACCATCTGTCGGATATCCTCTTCTGCATACCATACCATGTGAAGCACCATATGGACTTACGCTCCAGTAGGTGCAATTTAGACAAATGTTATCTCCATTATTAACCATTGAATCATAATCCGGTTCTTTAAAATAAGAATCATCATTAGAATCTGCACTGTCTTTACTTACAGACCTTCCGCACTCATAACAGTAGTATTCATTCATCAAATCACCCAATTCACTGCCGCAGGTCGGACATCTAGGACAAATTACCTCATCCTCACTGAACATACCTCCTCCGCATTCATGGCAGAGATAACCACCAATTACTTCAGTCAGATTTGCACCGCACTTTGGACACAGTTTTACCATTTTCCACCTACAATGTCTTAATGAATTCCTTAACGTATCTATCACAGAACTCCCAAGTGTGCTCTCCTTTACCTTGTGTAAAAGTAGCAGAAACATTTTTTGAGTTCAGATACCTGTAAAAATCAGCATTTTTTTCAAACAAGAAATCATCAATACCGCAAGCCATGTAAATATCTGGAATGTCAGGGCAATTTTCAATCAGATATTTCGGATCCATGTCAGAACCTTTTAATTCATCCAAATTTCCAAAAATAGATTCATAAAAATCCCTTGACCTCAATACATTGTCATCACTAGTGTAATTTACAATGTCATCCGTTATCAGTGCCGCTGAAATCATACCTATCTTTGAGAAGTTCTCATAATACTTCAGTCCATTTCTGATTGCACCATATCCTCCCATTGAAAAACCTGCAATGAAAGTGTCCTCTCTTTTATGTGACAATGGAAAAATGTTTCTTGTTATATCCAATAATTCCTGGCCGACATATTCACCGTAGTATGCATGGGCCTTTTCATTGTCCACATAAAAGCTGTTTTCACCGCATGGTATGACAATGGCAATTCCATTATCCTCTGCAAACTTCTGGATTGAAGTGTTAGCAAGGAATATGTCATCACTGCCGTACAAGCCGTGAAGCAGATACAATGTCTTATAGGGCTGAGGAACAATTTCTTCCGAATCATTTAAAAAATGTATATTGTCTGCAGGCAAGATAACACTAACTGTTGTTCTTCTCTGCAGACTCTTGCACTTAACATCTCCTCTAAACAAAACCATTGCAAACACCTATTTTGACAGCTCATCTAATTTTGAATTCAATTCAGCCAACTGTTTGGATAATCTTTCCTGATTTTTTAAAATCAAATTCTGGTTATCGACAATCACATTGAAATGTGCATCGTTTAAATTCACAAGACCGACCAATTTATTGTAGATATCATCATTATCAATCACTTTAACACCTCCTAGTTTTCCAATTCAGTTATAAATAAAGCGCGTTTATCCTCCTGCTTTTCAAAACCGCAGTACTCATAGAATTTAATATTTTCATTTAGACATATCACAATAATTTTTAAATAATCGTTATAATGTTTTTTAACTCTTTCAACTAGCTGTTTTCCAATTCCCTTTAACTGATAATCAGGATGCACCAGCAAGTAATGGATATAAGCATTCATTATCCCATCATCCATTGCACAAATCATGCCTACGAGTTTATCCTCATCCCATGCTGAGAAAACACAATCAAAGTTCTTCATAGCTATGGCTAATTTTTCTGGATATTCACCTGAAGACCACTCCACAGACAAAAATAATTCTCCAAGTTCCTTTTTACTAAAGTTATGTATATTTTTATATTTAATTTCTGGCCTAATTTATACCACCCTATATTCTGTCCATTTATTTGAAAAGTATCTGTAAATGTAAATTCCTGCACGTACAAACCAGTCAATAAACATTGCAATCCATGTTCCAAACACTCCGACATGCATCCAATCTGCAATAACATATGCAAGAGCAATTCTGCATGTAAACATGACAATCAGACTAATATACATTACTGATTTTGAGTCCCCTGCACCTCTGAATGTTGCCGGTATTGTAAATGCCAACGGCCAGACTATCATTGCAAATATTCCATGCCATATTATCATTTCACTTGCCATTACAGCGGTTTGATCAGACAGATTATAAATTCCTAAAATCATAGGCAATATTGCAAAAATGACCAGGTTAATGGCAATGTGAGATACATATACTAAGATTAGGCATTTCCTGTTATAATATCTTGCCTGTTCATAGTCATCAGCACCGACGCAATTTGATATCACTGCAGTCAAACCTAGATTTATTGCAAAGCCCGGCAGTACTGAAAATATTCCTATTGCATAACCTACAGAGTTTGCTGCAATAGCCATTGTACCGAATGTTGAAACCAGACTCAAAATCAGGACTCTTCCAAGCTGGAACAGTCCGTTTTCAATACCATATGGAATGCCGACCTGCAGTACCTTTTTAAGTATTTTAGTGTCGAACCTATGTTTTAATGTTCTCTTGATATGTAACTTATAGTCTTCATCAACAACAAAGTACAATACTAAAAGTGCTGCCAACACTCTTGAAATTACTGTTGGAATTGCCACTCCACGAACATCCCATCCGAGATAATAAATGCAGAAGGCATTGCCCAAAATGTTTAAAATGTCACAGACAAACATTATTTTCATAGGCAATGTCGCATCATTGGTTGTTCTAAAAATTGCTGCTCCTGAATTATATATTGCAATGAATGGAATGGATAATGCAACAATATACAAATACAATTCTGCATTTGACCAGACATCCGCTTCAATCTGACCGAATAGCACACCAATCAGCATTTGTTTTAAAATAATTACCAAAACCATTAAAACTATGGATAAAATTGTTGAAAACCATACCAATTGAGTTGCTGAATTTTGAGCCTTGCCAATCTGTTTATCACCCAAGTATTGACCGGCTACAACTGCTCCACCCGTTGCAAGAGCAGAAAATGAAAAAATAAGTAGTTGCATCAGAAAATCAACTAAAGAAACACCTGAAATTGCAGCTTCACCAAGTGATGCAACCATGACTGAATCTGCAAAACCTACAAAAAATTCCAGTGCATATTCTATTAAAAGAGGAATGAATAAAGCAAGTAATGCTTTATTTGAATATAGATAACCTTCAGGTGTTTTGAAAATATTAATATTAAAATTCACAATATAATTATTTGAAAATTATATTATTTTAATCTATTTAATTTGGCAAAAAATAGGCTCAACTATTTTTCATTAGCCTTATCGGATGATTTTGCAACCTGTCAATGATTAAAAAAATTTCATTAACAACCTTTTGAGAGGATTTAACTGAAAAACTTTGTGATTTGGAATTATAATCTGCACGATTTCTTAATCGTCTTAAATGCTTAAATTTCAATCCCAACTGTTGTTCTTCAAAGAAAGGAGAATTAATTAGTTCTTCAATTAGTATACTGTGAGCATTATCAGATGGAAGTATTCTACGAAATGCCTGTTCATAATATTTCTTTGCTGGACCAAAACAAGAATAATAGAATCTATTAATAGCAGAACGTTGATATTCTTCATTTGATGAAAAATTCATCAAATGTATTCCTACATTGTTATTTTTCCTCCAGTCAAACTGTTTCATATTAACCACAGATCCACAGAAATTAATCCTTTTGTTTTTCTTGAAAAATTATCAATTTCAAATAGTTCCCTTTGGAGTTTATCTAATTTTTGCCAATTGCTATCAAATGAAGACTCTTTGCATGTAACATATACAACAATATCATTCAACCTAGAAAATTCAGGGTCTTCACAAAAAGTTAGGCATTTTAAGTGATTTGGAAAATAATTTTCAATTATAGGTGTTATAACATGAATATAATCAATCAGATGATTATGTTTTTTAATGAAATTTTTAACCTGACTTTTATGATGCAACTTATATATTTCTGATAATTTTTCAAAATTATTATCAAAATTCGAAATATTTAACCCAACATATCCATTTTCTTGAGAGATTTGCATATTCTGCCTTAAAGAGAAATTTTTTTGCATAATTTTTAACCTCCAGAAATTTATTAAAAACTAAAAAATAGTTTATATCTTACTTTATTTAAATATTTCTAAATAAATCTAAGGCAATTTAATAAACTAACATAAATATTATAATTATACTAAAATATAATCATTTAAAATCAAAATTGTTTTCAATAAGAGAAAATCTAAGAAAAATACTTGATAGTATTTTTCTAAAAAAAAAGTTATCTTATAAAGTTAAAAGCTATTTTTGGTTCCTCTTCAGGAACTAATCCTTCTTTTTTACCTGCTTCAATACATTTTAAGAAATATGCCATGTTTCTTCCAAGCTGTCTCATGGTTGCAAGACCTTCCTTATCCTGTTTGACTTCTTCAGGAGTGTTTCCATGAACCATATTCCAATAGAATGATGATACAATAGGCATCTGGGAAATTCCCAAATATTTATTTAACTGATCATAAGTTGCAGTTGTTCCTGCACGTCTTGCAGAACAAATTACAGATGCAGGTTTGTGTTTAAATGCTTCAAGTCCAGTCCCATGGGAATTGGAATAAAATGCCCTATCCATAAATGCAGTCATGGCCCCCGCAGCACCTGCATAATAAACCGGTGAGCCGAATATGAATCCGTCAGCATCATATGCTTTTTTGACAAATTCATTAACCACATCATTGTCAAATGTACAGACTCCTTTTTCACCGCATTTAAAGCATGCTGTACAACCTATAATAGGTTTTGTTCCAATCCAAAATATTTCTGTGTCAATTCCTGCTTCATTTAAAGTTTCTTCAACATATGTCAGTGCAGTATAAGTGCATCCGTTTTTATTCGGACTGCCGTTTACTAATATTACTTTCATTTCAATAATCTCCATCAATTAATCTTTGAACTAATAAATGTCCTTTTTTGAATTCCAGTGAACCTTTTTTGACTCCTTCCTCATCGAATGATTCACATTCATCACCTTCACGTTCGGAATCAAAGATGATTATTGGTACATTATCCCGTGTATGGGTTCCGATGCTGATTGGGGTTGGATGGTCGGGTAATATTGCTCCTCTGAATTTTTGACCTTCCAGACTTTCAATGATTGGTCCGACAATGAATTCATCAATTCTTTCCAATGCTTTAACTTTTTCAGTGGTGTTTTGAGCATGTCCTGCCTCATCAGGAGCTTCAATGTGAATCAATAATAAGTCAGTTTCCTTTAAGGCATTGATTCCATATTCTCCTTTTTGCCTGTAATCAGTGTCGAAGTATCCTGTAGCTCCCGGAACATCCACAATATTCATTCCTGCGAAGTTACCGATTCCTTTAAGTAAATCTACACCAGTTATTACTGAAGCGGTTATTCCATAGGTTTCCTCGAAGTTTGGTAAACTTGGTGTTACGCCTTGTCCCCATAGCCAGATCATGTTTGCTGGAATTTCCCTTTTTTCATTTACAGGATGATTTTTAAGATATTCTCTTGCTTCAAACATTATTAATTGCATCTCTTCTGCCAGTTCACATTCACCAAATAGATTATCAACAAGTTTTTCGCCGGAAATGTCATGCGGAGGCATTGTTTTGATGCTTGAGAGTATTTCAGCATCCTCGACGCTGTCACATGAGTAGATGAACAGGTGTCTGTAGCTTACTCCAGTGTAGAATTTGCCTTTAAAATCAGGATATTTTTCTGTGAAGTATTCGTTTAATCCTTTCATCAGTTCATCTGCTTCAGCTGTGGTGATGTGGCCTGCATTGAAGTCATCCATTGCATCACTTTCACTGAATATAGTGTTGCATCTGAAAATCACATCTTCAGGTTCTGTTGGAATTCCTTCGCTTCCTGCTTCCAATGGTCCACGACCAGTATAGTAATCGGCAGGATTGAATCCGAAAATACTCATGTTGGCAACGTCTGAGCCTGGAGTGTACTGTTCAGGAACGTTATTTGTGAATCCTCCAAAACCCATTTTTGCTAATTTATCAATGTTTGGAGTTTTTGCAACCATTAAAGGAGTTTTTCCATCTAATTCATCTACAGGGTAATCACTGGAACCGTCAGGGATAAAAATTACATATTTCATATTATCAAAAAAAAGTATAAAAGGAATTAGTATTTTTTGTTTAAAATACTAATCAAGTCAGTCAACATTGCAGAAGCAGTTTCAAGGGAACCTGCTCCAAGCCCGATTACGGAAACTTCATCAGCCAAATCAGTTTTGATTGTAGCCATGTTCAAGGTTCCGCTTACATCATAGGAACTTCCTCTTTTAACCAAACGAGGAGATACCTGTAAGTTATCAGGAGATACTTCAGCTATCAGTTTAATTAAGTAATCATCCTTTTTGGCGAGTTCAATAGCCTGTGAATTAATGTTTGAAATACCTTCAACTTTAACGTCACTGTAGGTTGCATCAATTCCTAAAAGGGAATTTGCCAGGATTACTGTCTTACATGCTGCATCAATACCTTCAACATCCTGTGTAGGGTCAGTTTCTGCTATTCCAAGTTCCTGAGACTCTTTTAAAATAACTTCATAGTCTGAGCCTTCAGAAGTCATTCTTGAAAGGATATAGTTTGTGGTACCGTTTAAAATTCCTTTGATTGATTTGATATCACATGATGAGAGTGTGTCTTTTGTGAAATTGATGATTGGCATTGATCCGCCAACGCTGGCTTCATATTTGAATTCCACACCAGCTTTTTCTGCTGCACCAACTACTTCCTTGAATTTTAATGCTAAATGTCCTTTGTTTGATGTTACTACATCTTTTCCTTGTTCGAATGCCTTGAGTGTTAAAGATAATGCAGGTTCTGCATCAACGATATTTGTAGGAGTTGCTTCTATAAGACAATCATATTCAACAGCATCTAAAATATCTGCACCATTCTTATC
The DNA here is from genome assembly GCF_017468685.1 of Methanobrevibacter sp. NCBI lineage: Archaea > Methanobacteriati > Methanobacteriota > Methanobacteria > Methanobacteriales > Methanobacteriaceae > Methanobrevibacter > Methanobrevibacter sp. The sequence continues at coordinate 12,760 of NZ_JAFUHT010000034.1, read as the reverse complement.
AGATCCGAATTCTGGATATGCTGATAATTTTCCTTCATTTTTCTTTGTTTCAACAAGGAGTTTTTCATCTAATCCATCCTGTGATATTGCAGAGGTAGATGAATCAGCTGCAGCTACAATTTTAACATTAACTCCAGTTTTATCCTTTATTAAATCCTTCTTCATGGAAAGTGCATTGGCAACACCCTGGCCAACTGAACCAAATCCCATGATAATGACTTTACATTCATCCATAATAATCATCACTTAAACTTCATTAATCACAAGTAATTCTTTTTCTTCAGCAATTTCTGCAATTCTATTAAATACTATTTGTTTTTTACCCACATCGGCTTCAATGTTAATTAATGCTGTGGATTTTTCTTCACCGTTCAATTTAATGTCAAATGCAACTATTACAACACCTTCAAGTTCATTGATTCTGTCCATGGTGTCCCTTAAGTCCTGATCCACAATGTGGCCGAAGAAAATAGTGGTGATTTTTTCCTTTTTAACTACACCATCCATTTCTATAATGGTAAATCCCAAATCTTCAAATCTTTGAATCAATCTCTGCAAATCTTCCTGTTCGCCTTCCAAAGTGAGCTGAACTGGAACATTACCGTTTTCATTTTTATAGTCCCTTTTGTGAATGACAGTTACTAAGTTTACGCCAACGCCACTTATTGGCTCTAAAGCTTTTACTAACTGTCCCGGAACATCTAAAAGTTCTAGAACTAAGTTTATTCTCATATGAATCACTCTTAATTAGTCCAATCTGCTCTTTTTACAATAAGATTGCCGTCTTTGTCAATATTAGCGTTTCTCAATATTTTTTCAGGATTTTTCTCATGTGATTTGTCTTCACGGGTTAGGTTTAAATTATCTGTAATGTACCAGGTTTCATCTGAATCCGGAATGTCTTCTAAAATCTTTGAGAATTTTTCTATAATATCTTCTGCATCTTTTTCGATTGTCATAAAATAACTCCTTAAATATTAATTAATAATATAATTATTTTGTTTTTTAATATTAATAAAGTTAAAGATTGAAAATGAGATAAAATAAAAAAAATGAAAAAAAGAATAAGTAAAAATTTAGTTATTAATAATATTTCTGTATTCCTTTAACGTAACGGTAAGTGAATATTAACTGTATCAGGCTTCCAACGAAGTTAGCAATGACAATACCCCAGTATACACCATTTTCACCCATCCAAAGCAATAGCCAAATGAATACCAGTGTCAAGATGATTTGTTTGAAGAATGTGAATCCTAAACTCAAATCTCCCCGTCCGAAACTCTGCAGGATACAACCTGAGATGATACTCCAACTTGCAAATACCACATAAGGACACAAGAGAATTGTTACGCTTGCAATCTCATCATTAAGTCCTGCTCCACCAAAGAGCATTGCAAGGTATGGTGAAAACACAGCTAAAATCACTGCCATTGCAATTGATCCGATAAAACCGATTTTATGAATATAGCTGAATGATTCCATAATGGATTCTGTTTTTCTTGCACCGAATAATGCTCCGAATACACTGATTCCACCTGTTCCGAATCCTACAGGAAGCATCACACCAATACTTATCAGTCTCCAAACGGTAGTATAAACTGCAACGGAATCTGTTGTTGCAACCCATACAAGGATTACATTTACAACCATTGAAAATAGTGACATTATGATTTGTTCTGCGCTTGCCGGAACTCCAACAGAGATAATGTCCTTATAGATTGCCATGTTTCTTGAATAGCTTCTCACATCGATTGTATTGTCATTTTTAACATATGACCAGTACAGGTACATCAAAAGACCTATGAAATTTGAAAGCACTGTTGCTATTGCCGCTCCTGCAACGCCCATGTTGAGATTATATATGAATATTGGGTCAAGGATAATGTTTAGTGCCGCTGCCACTCCAATCGGAAGTGTTGCCTTAACGCCCTTGTTTTCTGATCTGAATATTCCGCAGTAGATGTTTTGGATAATGATAGTAAATCCACCGGAAATAATCCATACACCATATTCATGAGCGAGTCCCAAAACGTTTGCTCCACCTATTGCTATTAAAAGCGGGTCGAGGAACAATACTATAAGTCCTGGAATGATTATACTTACGATTATGCTTAGTATTACACCGTGTGTTGCACTGTTTCCTGCGTTTTTCATGTCCCCTCTTCCGATGAAACGTGCAACTGATGAGTTAACACCGGCAGATAATCCTATTCCCAATCCGATGATTATGATGAATAGCGGTGTTACGATACCTATTGCTGCCAGTGCATCTGAACCTAATCCTGATACCCACATTGCATCAGCCAGGTTGTTAATCATTGTTAAAAACAATGACAATATCATTGGTATGCTTAAACCGATGATACTCTTTTTAGGATTTGTAATTAATTGTTCTACTTTCATAGAGCACCCTCTCTAAAATAAATAATAATACCTCCAAATAATAAAAAAATAGTATATAAAGTGCTGCAAAAGAAAAATATTCTTTGTGAGTCATTTAATACCGAAACGACTGTATTCTTATAAAAAATAATCTTATATAAAATAAGCCATATTTAATTAATTGAAAAGAAGTATATAAATGTTTCTAATTTGAAAAATAGCAATATATAAAAGAAAAAAAAATATAAAATGTATGGAATAATTTACAATATTTTGAAAATCATTCTAAATATTCGGACAAATCAGTGTCTTTTAATATTTTCTTTCTCAGGATTTTGTCAATTCCGGTTCCATACTGGGCAGCTTTTTTTGGCCTGTAGGCTATTTCATAGTCAAGTCCCTCTTCAAAGGCCAATTTTCTCAATATGCTTTTTCGCATGTCATCATGCATTGACACTATCTTTTTGTTGTCTGGAATGTTTAAAACCAGTTCAACCAGTTTCTTGTCTAAAAACGGCAGTCTCAACTCTACTGAATTGAGCATTGCACAGGAGCCATCCCTTTCAAGGTTTACGTGATACATGTTTGCAATGTCATTTCTGATATCGTAATTGAGTGTGTCGTTTACGAAACCTTCAAGGTATCGTTTGTATCCTCCGAATAACTCATCGGCACCCTGACCGGAGATTGCAACTTTTATTCCGTCTTCAGCTACCATTTTTGTTGCAAAGTAAGTTGTAAGGCCAACACCTACCTTCATCAGATTATCGTCACCGATTGCCCTGATGACGCTTGGCAGTGCATCGCGAATCATCTCTTCTGTTATCTCGCAGATTTCCAAATCAAGGTTCAGGAATTTGGCAGCGTATTTTGCAGCTTCAATGTCATGAGCATCTTCCTTTCCCACCGCATAGAGTTTTATTTTAAGTCCGATGTTTTCGGATATTTCCTTTAAAAGCAGTGCCAAATATGAACTGTCAAGGCCCCCTGAAAATATTACACCTACCTCGTATAATTCTTCAACTCTCATGCCGACACTTAGTTTTAATAGCTTGTCTATTTTACTTACATCGCCTTCAAGGATTTTTTCATGTAATGCCTGTGCCGGAGCTACATCATCCCAATTATATAGGATGTGTTCAGGTTTTAATGTTTCAATGTCGGTAAAACCTGCTTCAGATAATGCCTGCCTGTTTGATGCAAAACCGCATAAATCATCAGTTTTTGAATAAAACAATGGTTTGACTCCCAATTGATCACGGACAATTGCCAGATTTTCACCATCCCAGACGCTGAATGCATAATCACCATCTATGAATTTAGTCACCATCTGAATGGCGTTAAGCAGATCTCCCTTGTTGTAAAAATCAATCAGGTACAATAATGCTTCGGCATCTGATTTGATTTCAGCTTCAATACCAACCTTCTGAACAAGGTTCCTGATTGTCTTAAAATTGTATAATACTCCATCGAATGTCAAAACAAGATTGCCGTTTCTTACAGGTTGAGGCAGGGATTGCCTGTCCTCACTATCATATACTGACAATGAATTATGACCAAAAGCTATTTCATATTCATTATCATCATCAAACTCATCCAGATTGATGTTTAATTTAATATCATCCAGATATACTCCTGATGCATCAGGACCATAATGTTTTGAGGTTTTTAGCATTTTTATAATTTCATTTCCTTTGAATTTACCTTGAAGACCAACTATTGAAGACATTTTTTGACTCTCCATTAAAAAAAATCAACTACACACAATACTGCAATTGATGTAAAGTATCTGTTTAAATATTAATTTATTATAATACTTAAAATTTAATAAAAAAAAGTGTGAATAAAAAAAATAAATGAGAATTAACAGTTTAATTCTCATTGAATGAAGCTGTTTCAGCCATTGATTTTAATGAATTCAAATCATTTCCGAATATGACAACAACTTCATCATTGGCATTGTTTTTCAAAAATAAATAATAATCTAAGTTTACAAAATTTGAATCAATATCATCAGAAATCTCCATGGATTCATCATCTGATGAGGAATCACCGGAAACACTTATTCCATCTGATGATATGGATACGTTTTCACCACCAGCATCTGAAACCTTTAAGCCTTCATCTGAAAGTGAAACTGAATTGCCGTCAGCGGAAATATTTACACCATTACCTAATGAAAATATATTCTCAGCAAAGCCTAGCACATTGTCAAATCCGCTTGGAAAATCAAAATCATTGGAATTTTCAGTTGTTTTGAATACGGTATATTTGTCAGTCTCTTCAACTTTTTGCCCATCATCTTCCAAATCTTTGATGAATTTATTAATACTGTTTTTGTCATGTGTTGAATCCTTAAAGTAGATTATTGTGTTCACATCATCAGAATTGTTTCCGGAATTTTCTAAAATCACCCAATTGATATCATCCATGCTGATATTTGTATTTTCATTGAAATCTGCTCCTGAAAGAACATCGATTCCAAAATCATTCACCAAATCAACTGCGCTTGCAGTTGAAATTACAAGGGCAATAACCAGTAATGCTAAAAAAGCACCTAAAATTTTTGAATTGAATTTCAAATTACCACCTATTTAATTGATTCCCTGTAAATTGATCCTAATACTCTGTTGTAGAATACTCCTGCATAGGAGTTTACAATCACACCTTCTATTACTCCCACGATTGCTGATAGGATTAATGCCTGATTGACAGCAATTGCAAGAACTGCAGTTAAAAGACTCAATATGAATCCTACGGCGACCATTATTATCATAAATACGATTATTGTGAATAGGATTGTTCCTATATATTTTCCCCATCCGAGATTTGATATTTTGCCAGTTATTTCCTTAAAGTCAAATGCCTTTGCAAGTTCATCATGTGCAATCATATTGTTCAGCGCCATAATCAGGAGGAAGTATGCGATTATGAACAGTACTGTTGAAATGAAAATCAATATGAGTCCATATGATTCATTAATACCTAATACTCCTGCAATCATCAATATTGCTGGAATGATATTATAAGCGAGCACTACAATGAAATATTTTATTCCTTTGATTAACATTCCTGCGATATCATTGAATCCCGGAAGGTCATCTTTTTTATCGATTGAGAATTTAACCACATTGTACTGATATCCCATTATGAAGAGCATGACAATGAAACTGATGATTGCAAGAACAATCATGATGCCGATGTCTGTTTGTGGCATCTGTGAGAACTTAAACATCATTGTGTCGCCGGGAGCCTTTGAGAATGCCCTGACAATATCTATGCTTTTAGCGCCACGTGCAATTCCCAACAGGTTAAGAACTGCAAACAACACTCCGAATCCTAAAAGTTTTTTAACATCATTGAAGGGATATTTCAATCCCTCAACGACACAGTCTGTTATGCTTGCCATCATATCACCTTAAATCTGCATAGTATATAACAATCCGATGGATCTTGCGTTAAAGATGCTTAAGTAAGGTCCGACAATGAACATTGCTATCATGGAGTTTATGAATGCTCCTAAGACAAATATTCCTGATGGGTCAGCACCTAAAACAGCTCCTGAAATTCCAAATGCAGCAAATATCAATCCAATAATACCTGTTACAACAACAGATAGGACTATAGTTATTATAATTAAACCTAAATAGGTTATGATGCATTCAAACCATCCGATTTCATCGATGACTTCCTTGATTTCTGATATTGCAAATGCTTTTGTGAATGCTCCGTCATTATATGCCATGTGACAAAGTGCCATTTGACTCATCAAGCATGCAACCACCAATGCAACAAAGGTTATTAATCCTCCAATAATCATTAGTGCAGAGGATGCAACGCCTGTGAGCTGTCCTGCAATGATTGCAAATATTAAAAATATTAGGAATGGTACAATCAGATAGACTATTTGGACTATTACGACTTTCACCCCATCAACGAACATGTCAATGACATCATTGAAATCAGGCAACGGATCTCTTCCGTTAATTATTCCATGAACTGCAGTGTTGATAACTCTGTAATTGTAACCTGTAATTAAAAAGACTGGGAGCAATAAAAAGCTGAATAAACAGATAACACCTAATATTACTAGTGTTTTCCAGTCCTTTGCTGAATATTCTAGTGAATCCTTGTATATATCTAGTATCATTTTTTTAACCTCTAATAGTAATCATCGTCAAAGATGAATATTTCTTCCATTACGAAATATTTTTCCCGATCACCTTTGAATATCATTTTATTGAAAACTTGAGTTATTTCATATGCTAAAAACAAGGAGGGATTATATCTACCATTTTCCAGCGCATTAATGGTTTGACGGGTGACTCCAACCTTGTCCCCAAGTTCTTTTTGGCTCATTTTGAGCTCTTGTCTTAAATATTTAATCATGGTTCTCATAGTAATCCACAAATTAATTCATTTTTGCAAAAAGTATTTAAGTACTTAAGTAATTATGTTAAAATCTAATTACTTATGTTAATGTTACATTACATAGTATATAAAGTTAACTGTTTTTAAAAAAATAAATAATTAAACCTTAAATTAACTAAATTAAAATAAAAATAGTTTAATAAATTTAATATTGTATAATAATTTAAAAAATAATAATTTAATAATTATTAATCTAAATATTAAAATTTAATGAATAATAATTAGAATTTAGTATGAAAATAAAAAACGAAAAATTTATATAGTAGGTAATCAATCTTTAACATATGTAACATAACTATAACAGATTATGTTGCAAAAAAAGTTCCAAGCAGAAAATCAAAATTATATTTTATCAACCCATTTTCCTCTAAATACGTCTGCTTGGAATTATAACCTTAATAATGACAATATTTTTTCCTTATATCTGTTTATGATTAATGCACCTACCAAACCAACAACAGCACCAGCTAAAATGTCACCAGGATAATGGACTCCAACATACATTCTTGAAAACGGAATTAACACTGCAAATATAACTAAAGCAATGTCAGCAATCAAGTAATACTTTTTGACCAGTTCCTTCATGTTTAAAATTAAGCTTGTAACAATAGCTACGGTACATGTAGTGTGGCCTGACGGGAATGAATTCAAATCATCTTCGCTTATAAGCAGATGCACATTATCCAAAGCCATAAACGGTCTAGGCTCATGAACCATATGTTTTAGGACAAATGCAATTGCACCTGAAAACAATAAGGCAATAAATGTTATAATAGCCACTTTTTTAAGAGTGTTTCTATTGGTTAAGTGAGCATACAGAATAATAGCTATGAATATCAAAACCAGAAATTTAAAACCGCCAAAATGAGTAAAAATCGGCATTACACCATCCAAAATGGGGTTTTGCAAACCATGATTGAAAAAATTAAAAACATCAGCATTAACATTACCTAACAAAATCTCACCACAAATAAAATAGTTATTTCATCCACCTTTTCAGTTTAGGAAACATCTCTTCAGACATTTTTCTTGCTTCCTCTTCGCTCATGCCAGTGGCTTCAGCTGTTTTTGGAACGCAGAAGTCAATCATCTCTTCCATAGTCACATCACTTGTAAACTCACCATCTTGATAGCAGTATTTACAGTAATCCTGACTTTTTGATCCATCCTTTTCAGTTCCGAAATCTCCATCATTCATTGGCATGGCACAAGATTGACAAAAAACCATATCTTCAAAATTCATCCAAATCACCATAATTCTATTGAATTATCTCCAATATATACTTTGTCTAAAAGAAAGGGACAATGGAATAAACTGCAATCAAAATCACCACAGTCAATATTACAATAGCACCCATTGGTACTTTCTTCCAGGCAAGTCCAGCAGCTACAACTGCACCGATTAAACCGATATACCATAACTGATTGTCAACTGTCAGTACTCCAGGACATATCAATGCAGCCAGTGCAGTATATGGAATAAGATTCAGAAATTTCTCTGCTTTAGGAGGGAAATCCAACTTGTCAATGAATAATGCTGGAATTAACCTTGGAATAAATGTCACCAGCGTACATCCAAGAACAACTAACATCATATAATCCATTATGCATCACCTGAAAGCAAATATTCATCATCAACTATATACATTCCAATTCCAGCTCCAATAAGAGTTGACACAATCAATGACCAGTTTCCTAAAAACTGGCTTAGAATAATATTTAAAACTGCAGTTATCAGGACCAATAATGCAATTTGTTTATTTTCTTTAATCGCAGGAGTCAAAATAGCTACAAATAGTGCATAAAGTGAAATATTAAAACTATTTGTTACAATAACCGGAAGCAAATCCAGAGCGAATACTCCAATTGCCGCTCCTAAACACCATGATAAGTATGCTGTAATTGCAATACCCAAATATATCCAAATGCTTGAGTCTTCACTAAGAGAAAACATTGCAAATGACTCATCAACAGTTACATGAGCTGCAAGTATATTTAATGGTAAATTGGAATCCTCAACCTGATTTAAAACACATGTTGACATTACAAAGTATCTCAAATTCACAACAAAATTTGTCAATATTATTGCTATTGCAGTTGCACCACTTAAAACCATAGAAGCTGCAATGATTTGACCTGCACCAGCATAAACTAGGAAAGACATTGAAATTGTCTCAAGTGGAGTCATTCCTGCTTTTATTGCAATTGCTGCATATCCAATACCCATAGGAATGTAACCAAAAGTGATAGGTATGCCTTTCTTACAACCTTCAATAAATTTTTCTCCCCTAGACAAATAAAGACTCCAATATAATAATTTATAAAAAAATAGTAAATATAGTAATTTAACTAAGTAAATTACTAATTTGGTCTGTTGTAATCAAACCTAAGACTTTCATATCATCATCAACAACCGGCAGACATGAAATATCAAATTTCCTCATCTTACGAGCTATATCCTCAATACTTTCATGTGCATGACAATACTTAACAGTTGTTGTCATGATATCTCTTAACTGATTAGAATTGGTTGCTATTGATTTGGATAAATCCCAACTTGTAACAATTCCTATAAGTTTAAAATCATCAGTTACAACTGGAATATGAGTTATATGTTTATCCAGCATCAATTTTGCTGCATCCTGAACATTTGCATTTTCACGGATAGTAGCTACCTTTTCCATCATCAAATCTTCAACTATGCTTTCAGATAGGAATTTTGACAATATGAAATTTAACTGACCTTTTTCAAGTAAAAATGCATCATGACCATAATTAGATTTAATTTCTGAAAAAGAAACTTCAATATCATTAGCATTTAATGCAGTTACAATCTCCGTACTCTGTTCAGTAGGGTATAACCAGTCTGAATCAACTGATATCACTTTGACCTTACATTCGATATTTTTAAATCCGTCAATTAAGGAATCATTGCGGGATAAATCAAATAAATCAACCGCTTTTGTAATAAACAGATAGCTATTCGCATCAAAACGTTTGACAAATGATTCACCTTGATGTTTTAAATAGCTTTCAACTTGAAAATCAACTGAAAAGTCATAGCTAATTTCATCTTTATCCTGAAGACCTCTTCCAAATTTAATATCCATTGATTCATCACTTAAATATGTAATGTGTGCAATCATGCGGGCAAGAGACAATCCATTTCCCGGTTTTTTACCGGTTTCATAGTAATTGCCCATATTCCAATTAGGATCTGAAAATATTGCTTGACGACCCACATCATTAAATGCGATTTGCTGTGGAGATGAACTTGCAGTGGTTGCTATCGGAATTGCTTTTTTCATCATTTCAGGATAGGTCACCATCCATTCAAGAACTTGCATTCCACCCATTGACCCTCCAATGACTGCTGCCAATTGACTGATTCCAAATGAATCCACCAATTTCTTTTGAACCCTGACCATATCACCTATTGTGATTACCGGAAAATCCAAACCATACTCTTTTCCTGTCTTTGGATTTATTGAACTTGGACCAGTGGTACCTTTACATCCTCCCAAAACATTGGAACATATTATAAAGTATTTTTCACTATCCAATGCTTTTCCGGGACCTATTACAATTTCCCACCAACCTGGCTTTCTATCCCCTTCATGCCATCCTGCTGCATGTGCATCACCAGTCAATGCATGACAAATTAAAATAGCGTTGGATTTTTCCTTGTTAAGTTCACCATATGTTTCATAAGCCACATTGACTTCTTCTAGAACTTCACCAATATCTAATTTAATCGGTACATCTATGTGGAAATTTTTTGTCTCTACAATACCTATAGACTCTTTATTCATTTATTTTCTCCCGATTCGTAATTTGCGCATTGCACCTTTTGCGGCAGATTGTTCTGCTTCTTTTTTATTTTTTCCTCTTCCAACACCCATTTCTTTACCATCAATCAGACATGCCATGATGAAAGTCTTGTCGTGTGGAACACCATACTCTTTTAATATTTTATATTCAATCACAAGTTCCTCTGCATCACCATATTCTTTAATTGCTGATTTATAATCTTCAAAGAACACTCTTTCTTGATCAATATATTTGAATATCCAATCAGATATGAATTTTTTTGCAAATTCTATACCCTGGTCGATGAATATCGCACCCAAAAATGATTCAAATATGTCTGCAGTTATAGATATAACTTCATTTTTAGTTAAATTAGACTCTTCAGCTGCAACATAAAGATAATCCTTTAACTTCAACTTCTGAGAGTAATATATTAATGCATTCTGACAAACATAATTTGACCTTTTCTTTGTTAGCTCCCCTTCCTCAAATTGAGGGTATTTTTTATATAAATACTCGGATACAATTAAACTTAAAACAGAATCTCCTAAAAACTCTAATCTTTCATAATTGTAATCTAAACCATGAAGAGTAGAATATGAAGCATGAGTAAATGCAATTTCATATAAATGTTCATTTTCAGTTTCTATATTAAATTTTTCAAACAAATTCATATTTAAAGCCCAGACATTATTAATAATATTATTAATTATGTAAATGAACTTATATATAATTATTATATAACAATAGTTATATATATTACTTTTCAAATGCTCTCTCACACTTCCCATTTATATATCAAATCCCAAATTAAAAACAAGGATTTGGTAAAAATGATAATTAATTGGCAAGAAGAAATAACAAAAATAGACCCTGATATAAAATTCAGAGCACAAGGAGGATGGTTAAAAACTGTCGAACAAGTAGATAAAACCGTAAAAAACGGTTATTCATTAGTTGGCGACTTTGTACAAGCAGGTGACTTCGAACATGAATACGACGAAGGAATATATCTTGACTGCAACAAAGAAGGAACAGCTAAAAAAACACAACAGGACTACAGATTAATTAGATTCAGAGATGGAAAAGTAAGATTACTGGATATGGTAATCGACGGCAAACAAGGTTGGGCAGTTGATTTATGGGATGCATTAGAGGGAGAACTCTAATCACCCAAAACGTTCTTCAGGAGTTACAAACCTTGAAAAACCTGTTACCTGAACATTCATTCTCGGATCCAGAAATTTTGGCTCTTGCAAAAGAATAATCTTATGGTCCAGATTTTGAGGGAAATTTTTTCCTTTTCCTTCAACAATTCCCCTAAAGCTTACCTTAAAATCACCAGTTCCACCAATATCCATCATTAAATTTTCAGAAGAAAGAACATCATCAAAAAAGTTTTCTAAATCCATGGATTCAAAAACAGGAGCAACATAACTCATGCCCATTAAGCCATTTTCGTTTTCACGAATTTTGACTCTTCTTTGGTCTAATTCAATGTTTTCTCCATTATTTTTTGTTATTTTAATCTTATTTGAAAATTCACAATCAATCATGATACACCTACTAATCAATGTGACAGAATTCACAGCATGCACAGGTCGGTGCGAAATAAGAGTCATCAGGTTCAACAATTGCTTTTTGTGCAAATAATGTGATATTGAATTTCGGATGATATTCAGAACTAACTTCTTTGGTCATTGGAGACAATCCACGATAATAAACAGGCCTATAACCAGTCTGTGAAATATCAAAATAGAATTTTTCACCAGTGGTGAATTTACTAAAGTATTCTTCAAGTTTTAATGCTTGTTTTGGAGCAATTGAAAATGTAAATCCCATTGTATCATCACTTCTTTGTCTGATACCCGCATTGGAAATGTCCACTGCTAAAATATCATCGTTTCCTCTTACAAAAACAACACAATTTTCTAAATCTACATCATTTTCTTTAGCTATATCTTTTAATTCAGTCATGAATAGACCTCCTAGAAATTATTTATAGTTTTTCTCTAAAAGTTTATACCATTTAGTTCAAGCCAATTTTCATAAAATGATTTTGATTCGATAATGTCATAGAATTTTTCTTCAAACAAGTTTATTAATTCTTTTGTGGAATTATAAGTTGTTTTGTAGA